>JAPKZC010001112.1 GCA_026394025.1 Candidatus Solibacter sp. | reverse complement strand
TCCATCGATTCGATCTGGTGGACGGCCATGCGCCGCTCAATGCGGCGATGGACGGTGCTCGGCTTGTACTGGGAAAAATCGTGGCCGGTCTGGGCGCGCAACAGGACGAAGATCTTTTTCATCGCGCTCTCGGCCTTGGGCGCCGGGGCGGTGGCGTGCCGGGGGGGCCTACCGAAGGCATGGGCCACATATTCGATGAGTTGGGCGGGCATCTCGGCCGGCGGAAGCTCATAATCCACCAGGCCGGTGGCGATCGCGCTACGCGGCATGCCGTCGTACTCGGTGGAGGCGGGGTTCTGGACCATGACCATGCCGCCCTCGTCCTTGATGGCGCGCACGCCCAGGGTGCCGTCGCTGCCGGTGCCCGAAAGCACGATGCAGATGGCGCGCTCGTGCTGGTCCTGGGCCAGGGAGCGGAAGAAGAAGTCGATGGGCATACGGCGCCCACGGGGAGCGAAGGGCTCCAGCAATTGCAGCGCACCGTTGAGACAGGCCATGTCGCAGTTGGGCGGGATGATGTAGGCGCAGTTGGGCTGTACGGCCATGCCGTCCTCCACCTCAAAGACCTGCATGCGGGTATAGCGGCGGATGAGGTCGGTAAGGATGCTCTCGTGGTCTGGGGCGAGATGCTGCACCAGGACAAAGGCCATGCCGGGATCGGCGTCGGCGGGCATGCCGGAGAAGAACGCTTCGAATGCCGCGAGGCCCCCGGCCGAGGCGCCGATGCCGACAATAGGGAAGCTGAGGCCGTGTTGCCCTGATGGCGGTTCCGCCGCACCTGGGTCCGGTGCTCCGACCGGTACCTGTGCCTTGCGCCCTGTGGTGGCCATAATTCTTACTGTATTTCAAAATACACCCAAGGGCTATGTAATCGACCTGAATATTCGCCCGGTCGCGGCTCGGATTGCGACTTCAGGCTGGTCCATTTCCAAGCCGCACACCCAAATACTTATCAAGCACCTCCCATAGTTGGTCCACCTCGACCGGTTTGCTCAGGTACCCGTCCATGCCTGCCTGAAGGCAGCGCTCGCGGTCATCCGCCATGGCCCCGGCGGTCAACGCAATAATGGGCGTGTGCCCAGCCGCGCCTTCGCGTTTGCGGATCTCGCCGGTGGCCTGGTAGCCGTCCATTTCCGGCATCTGGCAATCCATGAAGATCAACTCGTAGGGCAGTAAGGCGGACATGTGGAGCGCTTCCCGCCCGTTGGCAGCCACGTCCACCCGGCATCCCGACTTGCCGAGCAGCCCCGCTCCCACCTTCTGGTTGACAATGTTGTCCTCCACCAGCAGGACGCGCCTGCCCGCGAAGCGTAGAATTTCCCTGGACAGTGGGGCTGGCGAGGGGGGCGGCGCGCGCCGCGTCCACATGGGAGCAATCACGCCGCTTTCCCGATTGCCCAGGACCCGCTGGACGCCATCGAGCAACGCGGCCTCGCGGACAGGTTTGACCAGGCAGGCGTCGCTGCCCGCCTGCGCCATACGGCGGACCTCGCCCCGCTCGTCGGTGGAAGTAATCAGGATGGTTGCCGGTGCCACGCCTTGGCCGGCCTCCCGAAGGTGCCGGACCGTCTCCGCCCCGTCCATCTCCGGCATCATGTAATCCAGACAGATCAGGCGATACGGATCGCCGCCGGCATGGGCTTCGGCCACCATGCGCAGAGCGTCGTCGCCGGACGCGGCTTCTTCCGCCCGCATGCCCCAGCGCGAGCACATCCCGGTGATCACAAAGCGACTGATCTGGTGATCGTCCACCACCAGCACCCGGACTCCGTCCAGTATTACCGCCGGAAGCGGCGCAGCCCCGGGCGACGGATTCGGGGGCAGAATAATCTCGAAGGAGAAAGACGAACCTTCCCCCGCCTGGCTGGCCAGGCTCATGGTTCCGCCCATCAATTCGACAAGCTGCCTGGAAATGGCCAGCCCCAACCCCGTGCCACCGTATTTGCGCGTGGTCGAGGAGTCCACTTGCTGGAACTTCTGGAACAGCATTCCCTGGAGGCCGGCCGGAATGCCGATTCCGGTATCGTGCACGGCGATCCGGACGGAGGCCGCGCCGCCAGGGGTCGCCTCACAGCCGGCTTCCACCAGCACGTGGCCGCGGCCGGTGAACTTGATGGCGTTCGCCACCAGGTTCAGCACCACCTGGCGGATGCGGCCGGGGTCGCCCAGGAATTCCCGCGGCGCATCCGGAGCGTACCAGAGTAAAAGCTCCAGTTTCTTCTCGTGGGCTTTGACCGCCAGCAGTTCCAGCACGTCTTCGAGGGCGCTGTACAGGTCGAAGGGGACAATCTCCAGATCGAGTCTGCCGGCCTCCATTTTGGAGAAATCGAGGATGTCGTTGATGATGCCGAGCAGGGCTTCGCCCGAGCCACGCACGGTCTCCGCGTAGCCCTGCTGTTCCGCGGTCAACGGCGTGCCCAGCAACAACCCCGTCATCCCGATTACGCCGTTCATGGGGGTGCGGATCTCATGGCTCATGGAGGACAGGAACTCGCTCTTGGCGCGCGTGGCGGCCTCGGCGCGCTCCTTTTCCGCCTTCAGTTCATCGACCATGCGCGCCAATTCGGCTGTGTTTTGCTCCTGGGCCGCGCGGGCGGCCTCCAAATCCAGGAGGTGCCGTGCGATGCGATCCTCCGCCTGGGCTACCTCAGTGACGTCGAGAAAGGCGCTCCGCAGGCCCCGGACCTCCCCGGTCTCGCGGCGAACCAGGCGGTCGTGGATCTCCAGCAGCACCTGGGTGCCGTCGCGCCTGACGTAACGGCGCCGGACGGGAGCCAGGGGCTGCGTGCCGGACAGTTTCCCCACAACCGCGGAACGGCTGGCCTCCCGGTCCGCCGCGGCGACCAGGTCCCACGCCGGACGGCCCAGCAACTCATCGGCCGGGTATCCGAGCAAGGCGCATTCGGCGGCGTTCACGCGGCGCACTACGCCGTCCCTGTCGAGTTCGTGATAGGCCACCGGCGCACCCTCGAACAGGTCAGCGAGCACAGCCTCCCTCTTCCCGCGCTCTTGCAGCAACTTCTCCTCGGCCCGCTTCTGCTCGGTGATGTCGGAGAAGATGCAGACGAACTGGTGGGGCGCGGAGCGGAAGGCCGTCACCTCGAAATGCTTCCCCAGATCGGCGGAGTAGTCCCCGAAAACGGCTGGTTCGCCGGTCAGCGCTACCTTGCCGTAGGTCTCGATCCAGTGCCGCTCAACGCCGGGCATAACTTCGACAACGGTACGGCCGATGATGTCTTCGGCCTTCATCCCGGTCATGCGCTCGAAGGCAGGGTTGACGGCCAGGAAGCGATAATCCGCCGGGCGGCCCTCCGCGTCGCAGATGATTTCGTGCAGCGCGAAGCCGTCCATCATCTCGCGAAACAGCGTCTGGTAGTTTTCCTCGGCGCGGCGATGCGCAGTGATGTCGCGGCTGAGAGAGAGCACGCTCCGCACCGCCCCCTGGGCATCCCGTTCGGGCACAAGCCGCCAGTTGTGGACCACAGGCCCGTTGATGCCCTCAAAACTATACTCGGTCTCAAATGGCACGCCGCTGTCGAACACCCGCCGGATGGCCTCACCCCAGGACTGGCAAAGCGCCTCCGGAGAACCCAATTCGCGGTGGGTCTTGCCGATGAATTGCCGTGCCTCAAGAGGCACCGCATCGCGGACGTTTTCGGAGACGAACAGGTGCCGCCCGTCGCGGTCAAAGCGCATCACGATGTCCGGCAGCCCGGTTACCAGGGCGCGGTGCGTTTCTTCGCTCGTGCGCAGCGCCTCCTCCGCCCGTTTGCGCCCGGTGACGTCCAGGCAATGGCCGATGTAGCCGAGGAAAATCCCCTGGCTGTCGTAGCGCGGCGTGCCGTCGTCCTGAATCCAGCGGAACTCGCCATCGTGGCGGCGCATGCGGTAGTCCATACTGAAACGCTCGCGGCGGTCGAAGGCACGGGTATAGATCTCGATGCAGCGCTCCAGGTCCTCCGGATGTACGCCTTCGGCCCAGCCATCGCCGAGTTCCCGCTCCAGGGGGCGGCCCGTGAAATCCAGCCACGGCTGGTTGAAATAGTCGCATTTCTTGTCGGGTCTTGAGGTCCAGATTAAGGCTTGACCCGAGTCCGCCAAGGTACGGTATTGCAGTTCGCTCTCCCGCGCCAAGCGCCGGGCGCCCGCGGTCCGGCGATTCAAGACCACCAGCAGCAGCACCAGCAACCCGGCGCCGAGGGCGCCCAGCCTTGCCATCGAGGTGCGCCAGCGCGCTTGCTGCTCGCGGAACAGGAGTTCGGTATCGCCGATGGCAAGCGGTTCCCATTGCTGCACGGCGCGGCTAAAGAACCCATCCTGCCGCAGGTTGTCGATCTGCTCGCGCAATTCATCGAGCAGCCTCGTATTCGCCCGCGGCCCGCCGAGCCCCAACTCCACTGAGGCGTTCGGTAGAAGCTGATTGTGGAAATCGACGGTCTCACAACCGGGCGGCCGGCGCAGCATGAGCTGCTGCAACAGTCGGGCCTCGAGCAGGGCTGCGGCGGACTCGCCCCGGCATAGCAACTGCACCGCGCCAACTCTGGTGCCCGCCAGCAGGTGCCGCATCTGCGGGAACAGTTGCGCCGCGCGTTGCTTCGTCACCGGCCCGTTGACCAGCGACAGGGTCAGGCCACTGGCCGCGGTCTCCCATCGCACCGGACTTCGAATGTCGCTGAGGAGACTATATTCGTTCCGCAGCCAAGGCCGGCTGATGTGAAAATCGCGGGTGCGCGACTCGGTCAAGCCCACCGCCGGACACAGGTCCACCCGGCCGGTCCGGATGGCTGCATCGCATC
>JAPKZC010000498.1:2500-3123 GCA_026394025.1 Candidatus Solibacter sp. | reverse complement strand
GCCGGCGAGTTTGAGGCTGCCCCAGTCCTTGCTGCCCGCAAGGACCGCATCGCACGTCGCGTGTCCCTGTCCGTTGATACATGCCCAGACGTTGATTTCAGTGTCCGGCAGGATCGCCGACAGAATCCACTTCCCGGTGGCATCTTTGGGCGTGCCGGAGCAGTTCCAGTTCACGCTGGATTGCGCGTTGGCGATGAGCGCGGGGCTATCGGTTCCCGCCACATAACCGGGGCAGAACCAGCGGGTACCGTAATCCGCGGCGTCCGTTCCCAATCCGGCAGCCTCGCTCAACTGTTTGTATTCGTTCAGTTCCAAGAGCTTGACATGGGAGTAGTCAATCAAGCCGCCTTGTCCGCCATGGGTGAGGCCTTCCAGTTGGAACAGATAGTTCATGACGCTCAGGTAGTTCGGCTTGTAGGTTGCGTCCGACGGAGCACCGCTTGTGGTGAGGCCACCATGGCCTAAGCCGAGGTTGTGCCCGAGTTCGTGCATGAAGGTGCCGGCTACTTCGACGTCGGTGGCTTTTCTTTCCATTGACGGGTTGGCCGGATCTTTGAGGTCGCCGAGCGCCACGATAAAGTCGCTGGCGTTCTTGCGGGCGACGCCCGTCTTCTCTCCGATGG
>JAPKZC010000498.1:0-2475 GCA_026394025.1 Candidatus Solibacter sp. | reverse complement strand
CAAACAGGCAGTAATGGTAGACTGAGGCGCGGGCGGAACTGAGCCGCGCCGCCTGACCCGCCGCTCCGTTGCGGATCATGTCGAAAGCGCTCCAGTTGTAGACGTCCCCGGTCCAGGACCCAAGAACGGCCGCCAGCGGGACGCCGCTGGAGGGGACCTCGACGTGCAACGCGATTCCGGTGCAGGGCTGCCCGCTCAAGCAAAACGCGTCCTTGGGATTACGCAACTCCTGCTTGAAAGCGGCGATGACGCTGTCCAGCGCCGCCAGGCCCGGCTTGTGGGAGTGGCCGGTGGCCGTATCCTCCATGTAGTCGGCGAAGACGAAAATGTCCGGATAGTTCTCTTTCGCGCCCAGAGCGGGCAGGTCCAGGAACTCGCCGTTGATGGTGACGCCTTCCCGTTCCCACTTGTCGGGAAGTCCATCACCGTCGGTGTCTATGAGGCAGATTCCGCTCAGTGTCACCATCGAGGGCGCCGGGTCGTTGCCGGTGTAGTTTATGGTGAGTTGGCCGGTTTCCTGCTCCACGGCGCCGCCCGCCGTGTAGGTTAGGGATATCTGGTACGTCGCCCCCGGCGTCAGCGTGGCCGCGCCGCCCGAGACGATCTTGAAGGCGGGGTTCGACACCGCGAGCGATGCGATGCTCAGGGAGGCGTTGCCGGTATTCGTTACTACAACGGGGAACGGCTGGCTGGTCTGCCCGGGCCGCAAATTAGGAAAGACGAGTGGGTTGGGTGTGACCGTAGCCAGTTTGACGATCGTGCCATTGCCTGTGAGTTGTACCGCAGTCACGCCGAGCGAACTCGTGATGTTCAACAGGCCGGAGGAAACTCCCGCCGCGCCGGGCTTGAAGGAAACCTGAATCGTGCAATTAACGCCCGGGTTCAAGGTTGCGGGGCAGGCGTGCGCAATCGGGAATTCGGGTTTATTGGCAAGAATAGATGTTATGGGGATCGGGGTGCTGCCGGGATTACTGAGCACCACCGGCCGCGGCGCACTTTGCTGGCCGACCAGCACATTGCCGAAATCGAGGAACAACGGGTTCGTATCCAGCTTGCTGACCGGCGGGGTGAACACCTCGAATGTCGTATAGAGTTGGACCTCGGTCCAGACATCCGGAGGATTGTCCTCCGGCACCCAATCCCAGTAGTACAGAACGATTTGTCCAAACGTGTGGTCGAAGGATACATTCGCTCCTTGCGGGAGTTCGTAGACCGTGCCATTGGAACTGTCCCCATCCCACATCCGGGCAAGGCCGTTTGGGTTCGGTCCCAACCGAGTGACCACGGCCTTGTACTTTCCGGGGGCAGCGGTAACGTAGATGGGCCCAGGCGAGCCGGCACAATGGTAGGGGTTGGGGTCACTGAACGAACACCCACCGGTGTTCCAACGGTAGTTCACGGTATAGGTGCCCAGGAGTTGCTGGGCTAATTGCGAAACAGGGGAGATGTCCCCGGCGGAGTTATAGGCGGCCACCACGTACGAATATGCGTTCCCTGGCGCCACTGTCGTGTCGACATAGGAAACCGCTGTTCCCACGTCGGCGATGTAAGCGTTATTACGGTAGACGACGTAGCCGATGACGTTGGCGCTGGTCGAGGCGGTCCAGGACAGGTTGACTGCCGCCGCGGCAGGCGTCGCGGTCAAGCCAGTGGGAGGCGCCGGTGGACTGCCCATGCCGACGACGCAGGCGCCGCCTAAGGCGGCGTTGATAACCCGCTGTACGTCGCCCACGTCGCAGAATCCACTGCGATTCAAGTCAGCAGTGCACGGTGCAACGCCCAAAGCCTGGCTAGTCGCCCTCTGCACGTCCACGATACTGACGCTACCGTCACTGTTCAGATCACAGGCACTCGGGGGCGGCGGGCTCGAGGGAATGACTGCCGTAGCCTCATTCGAGTAGACACTCTCTACATTGCTGCCGTCGACCGCAGTGGCAACGTAGTAATAGGTTTGACCGCCCACCACGTCGATATCGGCCCACGTGGTTCCAATTACGGGAGACGAATTGACCTTGGTGTAAGGTCCGCCCGAGGCGGTCGAACGGAATATGTAGTAGCCGGCCACGTTTGGCGTGATGCTGGCTGTCCAGGCCAAACGGACCGGAGGGTGTACCGTCTGTACCGTCAGGTTGAAGCTAGTAGGAGGCGCCGGAGCCGCATTCGCGACGGACGCCCAGGCAAAAAGACAAGCGGACAGCGCCGTCCTGACGGCGCACCTGGCGAAAGTACCCCTGACCAATCGCAGAGGACGGAAGGAAGCGGACGAACAGTAGCGGCACATTATAGTTCACCTCACTTAATCCAATTTGGCCAAGCTCACGGAATTCCAGCAGATCACACGCGAATTCGGCGGCGGGAAATAGCGCCAAGCGCGCCGAGAGCCGTGGCGAGCAAGAGGATCGCCGAAGGCTCGGGAACAGCAGTCGCCTGGAGCCTGACGTCGGAAGCGACCGGCCATCCCAGGAAATTGAGTTG
>JAPKZC010000122.1 GCA_026394025.1 Candidatus Solibacter sp. | reverse complement strand
GTTGGCGGGTGGGAAGTGCTGTGGCTGGCCCTGAAAGGCCGTATTTTCAACCGCCAGGGGAGATCCCGGGCGGCGGAGGTCGCCCACGAGCACTACGACCGGGGAAATGACATCTACCAGGCGATGTTGGACCCTCGCATGCAGTACACCTGCGCCTACTGGAAGGACGCCACCACGCTGGACGAGGCCCAGGAAAACAAGCTCCGCCTGATTTGCCGTAAGATCCAGCTTCAGCCGGGGATGACGGTTCTCGACCTTGGGGGAGGCTTCGGAGGGTTGGCCCATTTCATGGCATCGGAGTACGGCTGCCGGGTGGTGATGTACAATATTTCGGCGGAGCAGGTGGCCTACGGGCGCGCATGGTGCGAGGGCCTGCCGGTGCGGATCGAGCAGCGGGACTACCGCGAGGCCGCGCGCGAAACCGGGACTTTCGACCGGGTGGTTTCGGTGGGACTCTGCGAACATATCGGCGAAAAGAACTACCGCGGGTTCCTGGAGTTGGCGCACCGGCGGTTGAACCCCGGCGGACTGTTCCTGCTGCACACCATCGGCGGCAATGCATCCTATACATGCACCGATGCGTGGATTGACAAGTACATTTTCCCCAACGGGATGGTGCCATCGGTGGCGCAATTGGGCAAGGCCATGGAAGGGCGCTGGGTGGTGGAGGACTGGCACAATTTCGGCCCCGACTACGACCCGACGCTGATGGCGTGGTGGCACAATTTCGACCGCGCCTGGCCGTCGCTCCAGCCGAAGTACGGCGAGCGATTCTATCGCATGTGGAAGTACTATCTACTGGGCTGCGCGGGCGCGTTTCGGGCGCGCAGGCTACAGCTTTGGCAGCTTGTCCTGTCGAAGGGCGACATTCCGTGGTACACGCCCGCGAGGTAGCCGTGGACACCGCGGCGGAGTGGGAAGCGCGATACCAGACCAGTTCCGCCGCGCTGGCCGCGGGGCTTCAGGCAGCGCGGCGGAGCGGGCTCGCAGCCGGCCTCAGGAAGACCACCTCCAATCTGTTCCGTCACCGCCAGCCTGCCGCCAGGCACAGGCTGGACGTGCGCGCGTTCGACCACGTGCTGCGCATCGACGCGGGGCGTATGACGGCGGACGTCGAGGGTATGGTCACCTACGAAACGCTGGTCGAGGAGACACTGCGCCATGGTCTGCTGCCGGCAGTGGCGCCGCAACTGAAGACCATCACGGTTGGCGGCGCGGTAAGCGGGCTGGGCATCGAGTCATCCTCCTTCAAGTACGGTCTGGTGCATGAGACCGTGGAAGCCATGGAGATTCTGACCGGAAACGGGGACATTGTGGCGTGCTCGGCGTGCCGGAATCCGGATCTGTTTTTTGGATTTCCTAACTCTTACGGCACGCTGGGCTATGTTCTGCGACTCACTATCCGGCTGGTTCCCGCTGCTCCGCACGTCTACCTCACGCACACCCGGTTCGCGGCGCCGGACGCCTTCTTTGCCCACCTCGCCCAACTTTGCGAGCAGGCTTCCGCCGACTTTGTGGACGCGACCATCTTCGGCCGGGATGAGATGTAT
The DNA here is from genome assembly GCA_026394025.1 of Candidatus Solibacter sp. Lineage (GTDB taxonomy): Bacteria > Acidobacteriota > Terriglobia > Bryobacterales > Bryobacteraceae > Solibacter. The sequence continues at coordinate 11,069 of JAPKZC010000122.1, read as the reverse complement.
GTCACGCAGGCTAAGTTCGCCGACGGTGCGCCGCGGGTCAGCGACTACACTTACATGGATATCTACTACCGGTCGATTCAGCGCAAGCCGAACGACTGGCTTACGGCCAAAGGCTACATCTGGCGCTGGGATACCGACTGGTTCTGGTGTTCCAAGCACTTTGGCGTGCAGAGACCGGCTATCCGGCTGTTTGCCAGGCCGGCGTTGAACTCACGCACCTATCAGCGGGTGATGCGCCTGTCGCAGAAGCTGATGCCGGTTTCGGCGGGGAGCGAGAGCGTGATTCAGGATGTCGATGTTCCCATGGAACGCGCTGTGGAATTCTGCGAGTTTCTGCTCAGGGAGATCGGGATTTTGCCGGTATGGGTGTGTCCGTTCAAGAACTCGGATCGGACGTATGATCTGTGCCCGCTGAAGCCGAACCAGCTCTATGTCAACTTTGGATTCTGGGACATGGTGACAACTACGCATGAGAACGGATACTACAACAGAATGATCGAGCGTAAGATAGCGGAACTCGGGGGAGTCAAGGGACTGTACTCGGCATCTTACTACGACAAGGAAATGTTTTGGAGTATCTACGACAAGGTTCGCTACGACCGCCTCAAGGGGACGTACGATCCCGATGGGGTCTTCCCGGACCTGTATGCCAAGTGCGTCGAACGTAAGTAAGGAGGTAACTCATGTTACCGGTCTATGCGTTTCTGGTTTATTTGTTTCTGGCGCTGGCGATTCCGTTGAGCCTGGCGCTGGCACCCGTCTGGCGGCGAGCGCAGGCGGCGCGGCAGGTTAGCTGTCCGAACTTCGGCGGTTCAGCCGTTGTCGATCTGGACCCCTGGTACGCCGTCAAACGGCACACTTTCGGCAACGATGAAGCCCGTGTAAAACACTGCTCGGCATGGTGCGACCACGGCGCATGTGGGCAGGAGTGTCTGGTAGAGATCGCGTAGATCATCTCAAGTCGGTGACTTCCAGGGTTAGGTTCCGGACGCCGTTGGGGCCGACTTCGATCTTCTTCCCTGCGGCCAAAGCCCGCTCCAACGCCTCGTTACTCGTCGCCATATCGACGGAGCGTAACGCGATCAGGCGATACTCGCCTGGAACGAGACCAGTGATGCGGAATTGGCCCGCGTCATCGCCCCTCGCGTTGGCCAAACCGGCTGGACTCTGGCGGTCTAGCGGCGGCCACTTTCGCGCAATTACAATCGGCTGGTTCACTGGTTTGTCGCCGCTCATCACTACGCCGACGATGGTGCCGGGCTTATCGTCGATCACGATGGTAAGCTTGTGGGCCAAGGCTCCGCTCTGGAGGGTGACGATGTCCCCAACTGCCGCGGCGCCGTTGTAGCGTATCTCTTTCACGTAATTCCCAGGGCCCAGCCCAAGTATGTACACCCGTTGGTCAACCAGCCGTACACCTTCCAGGCGGAACTGTCCATCGGACCTGGGTGCGGCGGGCATTGCCGCCTCCAAGGAGGCGGCCCAGTGGTCCACCGGATTGAGAGAAACCTTAGTCTTCGCCAAATCCGGCAGCCTGGTGCCATCCTCGGCCAGGAAGACGCCGTCCACGGCGACCCCCAGGGTAAGGGGCGCGGCGATTTCGATATTCCGGTCCACGATGGAGAATGGAACGGAAGCCGTCGCGATGTTCCCTGGCGCGCGACCGGCGATGGAGAGGGTCAAGCGGTAGCTTCCTGGAGAGTATCCGGTCACGAACAGGTCTTTGCCACAGGGCGCTGACGTGAGGGGATGCTGCACGGCTCCCCGGCTGGTGACAATGTGTTCACCTACCCACACCTTGTCCCCGGCCTCGCAATTGTTTGCGGGAGCGCGCACGTGCACGCGGTAGTAAGGCACCTTCCTCACCGGCAGCTTGCCGATATGAATAGTCGCGCCCGAGAGCACGTTTACCGGCAGGGCGGCGTCCGCGCCGTGACCGCCGGGCCAGTATGTATGCTCGTAGCCGCGCTCCTCGGTCTGCGCGTCTTTGGCGGCGAGTTGGGTGAGGACTCGCTTCTCCTGTTCCATTTGCGGGCGGATTTCCACGGCATATTCGCCCGGCGAAAGGCCGGTTACGGCGAACTCGCCGCCGGCATCGGTAGTGGCGGCAGTGCCGCCGAATTCAAATCCGCCGCGAGGGCTTACGCGCACGGCCAGCAGGTGCAGCTTGGCGATGGGTTGGCCTAATTCGAGATCGACCACGCGGCCAGTCAGCACGCATGGCTGCACGAGGTACATCTTCACCTCGGCAACCGGCTTGCCGGCGGTCAGCGCCACTTCCGCATAGTTGGGCCCGGCGCCGGTCCCGGGCGCGAAATAGCCCGGCTTTTTGGCCTCTACACGGTACGGCCCCGGCTTGTCCAGAGGCAAGGTGAAGGCGCCGCTGTAATCGGTGCGGCCCTTGCGGGAAGGGTCGAGCTTCCAGCCGCCGTTGATTTTGACGGGGCCGGGCGTTTGAACGGAAAGCGAGATCTCCGCATCGACGACGGGCTGATTGGTCCCGGGCTCCAGGACAAGGCCGCGGATCTCCGGCTGGGGCGGGGGTGTTTGGGCACTTTGCTGGGGAGCGCCAAGCGCAATCGCGAGGAACGCCCAGAGAAATGCGGCCCACGTGTAACGCATGCTCACCTCACTATTGGCCCGGTGGTTGCCCCGGGGGCTTGGGCGGCGCCGGGGGCGCGGGATCGCGTCGCGGACCCAGGCCGAGAGCGATCAGGGAGAGCGAGTTGATCTTGCCGGTGGATTCCAGATTCTGCTCCGCCTGAAACTTCTTCAGGGCATCGGCGGAGGCCTGATTCCAAGCGCCCGTGGCGTCTTCCGGTTTCAGAAAACCCTTGCCTGCCAGGGCAGTCTGGATCTCGCGGTAACGGTCCGGCGAGGGGGACAGTTGGCGGTTGCGCCAGGTGACGCGCTTGGCGGGAGCTTTCTTACCGCTCTTGGTGGTGGTCCCCGGCTTGCGTGAAGAAGCCGTGCCGGCGCCCTTCTTGGCGGTGCTTCCCTTCTTAGCCGGCGAAGCCTTCTTCTTGGCAACCGCCTTCTTGGCCGGCGCCTTCTTCTGTGCCACCGACGCGCCGTCGGCGCTCCAGGCAAGCGCCATCATCGCCGCCATGGCGGTGTAACTCAGAATCTTCCACATTGACTTCAATCGCTAGTGTAGCAAGTGTGTTACATGCTATAGTGCATACCGATCCGGAGGAGTAAGCGCGTGGTCAAGAACGGTCGCATCAAACAATCCCTGGCATACTGGTGCCTCAATGCCACCGAGTGGAAGTGGAGCATGGATCGCATCTGCGAAACCGCGGTCCATCTGGGCTGCCCGAGCGTGGAGTTGGCGCCGCCGGAGCTATGGCCGGTGGTGGCCAAGTACGGTTTGCAGAATGCGCTGGCGCACAACGGCATGGCCGACCCGGTGTTTGCGAAGGGATTGAATAATCCCAAGAATCACGAGGAAATTTTCGCGCGCACCAAGGGAGTGATCGACCGGTGCGGCGATTTCGGCATCCCCAACGTGATCGCCTTCACGGGCTACAAATGGGTGGATGCTTTCGATTCCAGGAGCGCCGAAATCCCCAAGCAGGAAGGGGCGGACCACACCGTGGCGGGGCTTCGCGAACTGGCCGCGTACGCCGCACCGAGGAACGTCACAATCGTCCTGGAACAACTCAACACGCGCGACACTTCGCACCCCATGAAGGGTCACCCGGGGTATCAGGGCGACGATATCGATTACTGCGCGGAGATCGTGCGGCGGGTGGATTCCGCGCACGCCAAGCTGCTGTTCGACGTGTATCACGTGGCCATCATGAACGGCGATGTGATCCGCCGCTTGCGGCAGTACGCCCAATGGATCGGCCACGTGCATGTGGCGGGAGTGCCGGGGCGCGGCGAGCTTGACGGGCGGCAGGAGATTCACTTTCCGGCGGTGATGCGGACGCTGCTCGAAATCGGCTACCAGGGCTACGTGGGACTGGAGTACATCCCGACGCGCGATCCGGACGAGGGGCTGGCCGAGGCCGTGAAGTTATGCGATGTCTAGAGTCTTAGGCCACTACCGGCCCAGCACCAGGACGCCCCAGGGCTTCTCGCCCACCTTCACCTTGTTGAGCACGGCGCGCGTAGCCACTTCGATGATGGACACGTTGTTGGAGGGGCCGTTGGCGCTGAACAGCAACTTTTCATCGGGGGAAAGCGCGATGCCCCAGGGGCGCTCGCCCACCTCGAAGGAGGCCGCGATATTGCCGGTCACCGTCTCCAGCACCACCACCTTCTTGCCGCGCCCGGTGGTGATGTAGAGCTTGGCTCCATCGCGCGTCATGGCCATGCCCATCGGCTTCAAGCCGGCGCCCACGGAAATGGTCCGCACTACTTCGAGCTTCGCGGTGTCGATCACGCTCACCGTGGCGTCGTTCTCATTGGTGACATAGGCGCGCGATCCATCGGGCAGGAAGGCGATGCCGCGCGGACGGCGTCCCACCGGGACGGTTTTGACGGCCCGGCGCGTGGCGGTGTCCACCACGGTGATGGTGCCCTTGTCCTCGGAGGTCACGTAGACGAATTTGGCGTCGGGAGTGAGCGTGACGCCTTCGGGTTCGGGGCCGGTGGGCACGGTGGCCAGCACGTCGCCCTTGACGGGATCGACGAAGGCGAGGCCGGCGGCGTCCTCGTTGGACACGTAGAGCAGACCGTCCCTGCCGACGGCGAATTGTTCCGGATCGCTGCCGCCGGGGACTTTGCGCAGCAGTTTGTTCTGCGCCACATCGAAGATGCCGATGCCGTCGGCGCTCTTGTCGGGCGGTGGCAGCGTGCTCTCATCCACTCCGGGAGGCGCGAAGGGGGAGCCGGTGAGCGCCACGAAAATCTGCTTGCCATCGGCGCTGGCGTGGATGCCGCGCGCGCGCTTGCCGATGGGCACGGTGGCTAACGCTACCATTTTCTCCGGATCGATGACGGTCAAATCGCCCGAGGCTTCATTGCTGATGTAGACGCGGTAGGAAGGGCCGCAAGAGCTGAGCAGCGCCGCGAAAAGCGGCAGAGTGAAGACGGCGAATGATTTCATGATGGGGCCTCAGCGATACGTGAAGTTTACTTCGGCGGAGCCGGCGGCGGCAACGTGGACCTGCTGTTCTTGCTTGCCGAGCTTTTCGTGCCAAATGGCGACGGTGTAATCGCCGGGCGGGACGTTCTTCCAGACGAACGTGCCGTCCGGGCCCGTGACGGCGAAGTAGGGGTGATCCACCACTCCGATGTAGGAGCGCATCCACGCATGGATGTTGCACTTGACGGGGATCATGATTTCCGGCCGCGCGAAACGGTGTTCCACGGCGGGAGCTTGCGGCGCCTGCTCCTGGTTCCATTCGCGATTATTTGCCGGGATGGGATGGACGTTGTGCGAGACGGCGTCCCCGTTCTTGAGGTCCAGGGTTTGCCCGGCGCGTATGCCGACAATGCGCGGCACGAACATGCACCCGTGTTGATCGAGGACCACGGCTTCCGTGTTGGGCTCGAATTTCTTGCCTTCCAGGCCGGCCTGTACGTAGACGAATGCGTTGGCCAGCCCGCCGCTCTTGCCAACCAGCACGGCTTCTTCATAGACGGGCTGCCCGGCGTTTGCCTTCCGGCAGCCTTCGTCGGCCTCCATGGATATGGCCTGACGGGCAGGCTTGGCGCCGCGGAAGGCGACAGCGCCCGCGATGCTGCCCGCGGTGGCGGCATCCACGTGAAAATACGCCACTGGTTTGGGAGCTTCGGCGGCCTTCTTTTCTTCAACCGCCGGTTTGCCGCACGCGGCCGCGAGCAGCGCGGCCGCGCAGGGCAGGAACCGTCTCACTGAATCCGCGCGCTCGGGGCCTGCGGATTGCCCGGGCCGAAGTGCTTGAGCAGCACCAGGTTTTCCGTGGCGCTCTTATTGGTGAGTTGCACGCCGTTGGCGGCAGCGTCCGCGCTGACAAACAACTCATCGCTGGTCATCTGGCCGTAACGGATGAGGGTCGGCGTCTCCACCTCATGTTTGCCGATGGAGCCGTAGCCTTGGGTGAGAATCAGCCCGTAGGCGGCGGCGTCCTTGATGGTGACGGAATGGCCGGGGAAGACAGTCAGTTCCTTGGCGGAGTAATGCGGCGTAGAGTACACGATCCACTTCTCACTGTACCCGTCGTCGGCCATCCCACGGGGCGCCGCCACCGGAGTGGGGTCGAAGTGGCGGTGTTTGTAGAATTCGGGATCGGTGTTGGCGTCCCAATCCAGCATGTCGAGCAGGTAGTCCAGGTCGTGATAATGCTCCGGCGGCACGTCCTTCACCAGCAGGTCCCACGGTACAACGCGGCCTTCCACCAGGGATTGATACATGGCGAAAACGTCGGAGTTCACCTGCGGTTCGTAAGTGACCAGCGACCCTGGTGCGTGCAGGATGCCGGCGTCGATCTGCCAGCCGGTCCCAGGCTCCAGGCGGTAGGCGCGGGACAGGTCCAGTATGCCGTTGTCGCCCTGGTTCCAGCGCTCCAGGCAGCCGCGCAGCTCGTCGCGTGTGGTGCCGGGTTCGAGGCCCATGAACGTATAGGGGAAGTGATTGCCCGTGAAGTTGTACTGGGGCGGGAAGTAGTAGGCTTCAGGCTTGCCCTTCTGTCCCACGCGGGCGGCGAACTCGTCGGTCTGATGCAGGTGGTGCGGAATGGGGCCGAGGTTGTCGAAGAACTTGCAGAGCAGGTTCCAGCCGCCGCGCTCGCGCATCACCTCCGCGCCCAGGAAGAGATCGCCATCGCGTTCGATGGCGTCCTTGAGCAACATTTTCCGTCCGTGAAACTCGATGTAGGCGAGGCCTTCATCGGGTGCGGTGAGCGGACCGTTGGCGGCCTTGGTGGTAGAGGCGAACCAGCGTTCGTCGATGCCGCCGCGATGGCCGCCGAGGATGTATAGATCCCGAGGGTCTAGTTTCAGGCGACCGCCGGGCATCAGGAAAGAGCGCGGCACCCAGCACGGCGCCAGGCGTACGATGCCTTCTCCGGAGGACAACGCCTCGCGAATGAAAGCGGCGGCGGTGGATGGTTCAATCACGGAACCCGCGTGAAGACTGGTGTTCTCGACCTGAGTGGCCATTTTGGTTTCCCAACTCCTGTATATGGCGATATGCTCACTCGCGGATTGGCGGCCGGTTCAGAGGCGCAAGCCGCAATGAGTGCTTGTAGCGTACTAGCTTCTGGAATTGCCTGTCAAGGCGGGAATGAAAATTGACAGGTAGACGCTTGACACCGGGAACGAGGGGTTATATGCTTATCCCACCAAGAGTCTTGATACGTTTCAACGGGGCGTGCATTTGCAAGCGACAGTAATGGTGGCAAACCGTGTAAGCTGCTCGGCCACATCGCGTGCAGTGTCCCTGAACGTGTCCGTGTCATTCGCATCCGCCGCCGGAGTCCTTCCGGGCGGTTCAGCCAATCCAAAAAGCGATTTGGGGGAGTACATGAAGAGATTTGCTTCTCTCTTAACGGTATTGATTTGCCTGCTGGCTACGTTGCCGGCAGTTTACGGCCAGAGCGTCACCGGCCAGATTTCGGGAGTCGTGGTGGATCCCGCGGGTGCTACAGTCCCCGGCGCCACGGTCCAGTTAACCCACGATATCTCTCAGCAAGTGCGCAAATACACCACTGAGTCGAACGGTGCGTTCATTTTCACCGGCCTCGTCCCGGGCTCGTACAGCCTGCATGCCGCGCAGGCCGGGTTCAAGGGTTACGATCAGAAAGGCGTCACGGTCGCCGCGCAGGAACGCGTCGACTTGCACGATATCCACCTGGCGGTCGGCGACGTCACCAGCACGATCGAAGTGGCAGCCAATGCCGTGCACGTGGCCACCGACAGTTCGGACCGTTCGATCTCGATTGATCTGAGACAGATCGACGACACGCCGACGCGCGGCCGGAATCCGGTGAACGTCATCATGACGCTGCCGGGCGTGCAGACCGTGGCGTCGAACGACTACCGCGGCTGGAACGGCGGCGGCATCCCCCCCGTCAACGGCGGAGGGCAGGGCCAGATCATGCTCAACGTGGACGGTGCTGCCAGCCAGGACTCGGGCAACCTGAACGCCGGGTACATCTCTCCCAGCATGGACTCCGTCGGCGAAATCAAGCTGCTGACTTCCAACTACACCGCCGAGTATGGCGGGCGCACCGCCGGCCAGTTGACCCTGACCACCAAGAACGGCCTGCCCACCTTCCACGGCACCGCCTATTGGTACTACCGCCACGAATCGTTCAACGCCAACACCTTCTTCAACAACAAGAACAAGGTGCTGAGGCCGCGGTACCGTTATCAGAACGTGGGCGGCACCATCGGAGGCCCGCTGATCATCCCGGGCACGAACTTCAATAAGTCCAGGCAGAAGCTGTTCTTCTTCTTCTCCTACGACCTGCTGAGAAACAACACCATCGGCAACGCCACGTTCACCATGCCTTCGGCGCTGGAGCGGGCGGGCGATTTCTCCAAGACCGTGACCACCACCGGCGCGCAGGTGCCGATCTACGATCCCCTGACGCAGAACGTGTTTCCCGGCAACATCGTGCCCGCGAGCCGCATCAGCCCGCAGGGACAGGCCATGCTGAACCTGTTCCCGTTGCCGGATCCGCAGGGTCTGGCATTGGACCCGACGGGCAACCGCGGATACAACTTCCGCTACCCCCAGCAGCAGTTGAGACCGCTGGACGATAAGATTCTGCGCATCGACTATAACTTCTCGCCGAAGGTGGTGACCTACGCCCGCCTGTTGCAGGACTACCAGGCGCAGAACGGCTACAGCGTCACGGTGGGCCCTCCCGGCGGCGCCTGGGGTCAGTTCCCGGCCACCGACTTTGATCAACGAATTAAGTTGGGGCATCAACCGCGGCAAGCAGGGCGTCGATCCGATGACCGATGCCAGCAGCAACACGAACAACGGCGGCGCCAGGACCTACCAGGATAGTCTGCTGCCGCTGAAGGATTCGAACGGAAAAGCGCTCACGCTACCGCGCATCAACCAGGGCAGCAACATCCTGGGCCTGCTGCCGGCGGTGAATTTCGGGTTACCCACGAGTTACAGCGCGCAGTCTTCCGGCCAGGGCATCTCGGGCACGCCGACCTTCAGCAACGACCCCCGCTGGCCCTTCGTCGGCACCGACCAGTTGCAGACCCTCCAGGACAAGGTTACCTGGGTCACCGGTTCACACATGGTAAAGGCTGGCTTCTACCTCGAACGCATGGCGCGCAACGTGAGCGTGTACTCGGTGTACAACACCGCCGGAACCTACTACTTCGGCAGCGACCGCGCCAGTTCGCTGGACACCAACTACCCCTACTCCAATGCGCTATTGGGCAGCATGTTCGCCTACGGCGACGACAGCACGAAACTGGTGAACCACGCCCACTACACTCAGGTCGAGTGGTACGTGCAGGACACCTGGAAGGTGGCACGCCGGCTGACCCTGGATTACGGCCTGCGTTTCTACCGTGTGGGCGATTTGAACTCGGCGCGCAACACGCTGGGCCTGTTCGACACTTCGGCGTACGATGGCAACAAGGCCGGCCAGTTGCTGTACCCGGGCTGCTCCACACCGTCGGCCACTACCACCTGCCCGACGGCCAACAAGATCGCGATCAACCCGAAGACGGGTGCGACCTTCCCCTACGTCCGGCAGGGCACGTTCGATACGTCTTCGTACGGCAGTTCCCCGTTCACCGGGATCAAGTACTACGACACCCACTTCTTTAACGTGGCGCCGATTCAACTGGGGCCGCGCGTGGGCTTCGCGTGGGACGTGTTCGGCGACGGCAAGACCGCCATGCGCGGCGGCTTCGGCATCACGGTGGGCCGCAACTGGGATGTGGACCACATCGGCGCCAAGGGCGCGGGGCAGGGCCCGTTGATGGTTCCGCCCAACTTCCTGGCCCCCACCATCGTCTACACCACTTTCCAGAACCTGGCGGGTTCCCAGGCGTACTTTACGCCGCAGAACCTGATCGGCGGCGACCCCAACGAGAAACCGCAAAAAACCTACAACTGGAGCTTCGGCATCCAGCGGGAACTGCCCTTCGGCCTGATGGCGGACGTTTCGTATGTGGCCAACGCGCTGAAGAACGGCTACGGCCAGATGTACGATGGCAACGCGGTGGCGCCGCTAACCACCTGGAAGCCCTCGGGATGCGCCAGTCCGATCGTAGTTGGCGGCATCTCGTCCGGCTGCCCGCAATCGCAGTTCGTGGACCCGACCACCAACCCGACCAACCCCGGCTACTACTCCACCAACCTGATCCGGAACATGGTGGGCTACAAGAGCATCGGCAACATCATCGACTACACCCAGTCCTACACCAACAACTACAACTCGCTACAGGCGCAGTTGAACCGGCGCAGGGGTAAGGTCCAATGGAACCTCAACTACACCTGGTCCCGGCTCATCGTCTACAACGGCCAGGGCAACGGGAATTTCTATCAGTTTGTCAACGCGCAACTGATGAAGAACGTGGCCAACCGCCGGCACGCCATCAACTTCAACTTCGGCTATGACATGCCCTTCGGCAAGCTGTCGAACAACCACATCGCCAAGGTCTTCCTGGATGGCTGGCACCTCAACGGCAACGGCGCAATCTATGCGGGAACGCCGTACACCGTGGGTTGCGGCGCTACCGGAGCCCAGCGGGCAGTTGCCATCGGCGACGGAAGATCCGCGGCTACAGGTTCCGCTGAACAAGGCCAACTTCGTGCTGCCATCGGCGAATTCGCTAGGCATCGGCAACACGCCGATGAGCCTGTTCTACGGTCCGTGGATGTGGAACCTGGACTTCTCGCTTGCCAAGATGACCAAGATCGGGGAGAAGTTGAATCTCGAACTTCGCATCGAAACCTTCAACACGCTGAACCACATGAACCCGAACAACCCGAATACCGGGCTGACCTGGAACTTCACCACCGGGGCGCAGACCAACGCCGCCTTCGGCACCATTCAGGGCGCACAGGTCGATCCCCGCCGCGCGGTGATGTCGGCCAGAATCCGTTTCTAGACAGCAAACGCTCCCTTACGGTCGCGGCTCCGATCAGAGCCGCG
>JAPKZC010000948.1 GCA_026394025.1 Candidatus Solibacter sp. | reverse complement strand
CATGGACGAACGCGTGCGCGCACTCAATGACCAGCCCGTCCGCAGGGGCGGCCGGTACGTCCTCTACTGGTGCCGCTGGAATCGCCGCACTACATCCAATCACGCCCTGCTGTACGCGGCGGAGATGGCCAATCGCATGAATCTGCCGCTGGTCTGCCTCGAGCGTCTCTCCTGTGCCTACCCCACCGCCAGCGACCGCTTCCACACCTTCGTGCTCGAAGGCGTCCCGCAAATGCAGGCGAGCGTGCGCAAACTGGGCGCGGGCTTCATTTTTCAACTGCCGCGCCGCAAGACCACGTCGGACGCCCGGTTGCGCGCTGTCATCGCCGGCGCTGCAATTGTGGTAACCGATGATTGCCTGCGCTCTACGCCGCGCCTCGACGTGCAGCTTCACGCCGTCGAAGCCAGTTGCATCGTGCCCATGAGCAAGATCCCCGAGCGCAGCTATGCCGCCTATTCCATCCGCCCCAGGATTCACCGCCTGCTGCCCGAATACCTGCGTCCCGTACCCCCGGTGGAACTGCGCAATCCCTGCCGCGAGACGTTCGCCGATCTGCACACCGAGGTCACTGCCGGCAATCTCGCGGACCTGGTGGCGTCCTGTGAGATCGACCACGCCATCCCCCCCTCCACTACGTTCCGCGGTGGACGGAAAGCCGCCGAGAAGACTCTCCGGCGCTTCCTAGAACACCGCTTACGCCGCTACGCGCGCGACAAGAACGAACCCTCGGCACATGCCACCAGCGATCTCAGCCCTTACCTGCACTACGGCCACATCTCGTCCCTCGAAGTGGCGCTGGCCGTCCGCGAGTACGCGCGGGAACACAAGCTGATCGCCGACGAGTTCCTGGAGGAATTGATCGTGCGCCGCGAACTGGCGTTCAATTTCAGGCGCTACGCCCACCGCCACGACAGCCTCGACGCGCTGCCCGATTGGGCCCAAAAGACCATCGCCGCCCACCGTGACGACCCGCGCGATCCGCTCTACACCCGCGAACAATTCGAGGCCGCCGCCACCCACGACGACCTGTGGAACGCCACCCAGAAGGAACTGCGCCTGCGCGGCAAGATCCACGGCTACTACCGCATGTTCTGGGGCAAGAAGATTGTAGAATGGTCGGCCGGCGCCGCTGAAGCTCTGGCCACCATGCTCTTCCTGCACGATCGCTACGCCCTGGATGGCGACGATCCCAATACCTACACAAACATCCTGTGGTGCCTTGGCCTCCACGACCGCCCTTGGCCCGAGCGGCCAATCTATGGGACCATTCGCTCCATGGTCCGTTCGGGAATGGAACGAAAGACCAACGTAGACGCGTATACTCGGGAGATCGAATATCTGGAACGCACAGGCAAGGAGTTGATCTCTTGAATATCACTATTACCGGCGCCAGCGGGCTGATTGGCCGGCGTCTCATGAAAAACCTCGGCGCCAGTGGTCACGCGCTGACGGTGGCTAGCCGGCACGCCGGCACCAATGTCCCGCCCGGAGTGGGCGTTGTCGCCTGGAATCCCATGCAAGGCCCGCCGCCCGAGGATGGCGTGCGCAATGCCAACGCGGTCATCCATCTGGCCGGCGAACCGGTGGCGCAGCGCTGGAACGTCGACGTCAAACGGCGCATCCGGGAGAGTCGCGTGGTGGGCACGCGCAACCTGGTGCAAGGCCTCGCGAAGCTGCGTAACCCGCCGCAAACTCTGGTCTGCGCCTCGGCGGTGGGCTACTATGGCTCGCGCGGCGATGAGGTACTGCGCGAGGATTCAGCGCCCGATAACACCTATCTGGCCGAAGTCTGCGCCGCTTGGGAAAAGGAAGCGGCGTCCGCCGAAGCCTTCGGCATCCGCGTGGTTCGGGTGCGCATCGGCCTGGTGCTGGATGCCCGAGGCGGCGCGCTGCGGCGCATGCTGCCGCCGTTCCGCATGGGCGCCGGCGGCAGACTGGGCGATGGCAAGCAGTGGATGTCGTGGATCCACCTGGCAGATCTGGCCGCCATGTTTCAGTTCGCGGTGGAAAACGAGGTGAGCGGCGCGCTCAACGGGGTGGCTCCCATTCCGGTCACCAATGCGGATTTCACCCAGACTCTTGCCAGAGCGGTCCACCGGCCCGCCATTTTCCCGGTGCCGGCATTCGGTCTGAAGCTGCTGTTCGGCGAGATGTCGGATATCCTGCTGGCCAGCCAGAGAGTGCTGCCCGCCGCGCCGGAAGCCGCCGGGTTTGAGTTCCGTTTTCCCGAACTGGGGGGAGCGTTGAAGGACGTGCTGGCGCGGTAAGCCACGCGTTGGGCAACCCCATCAGCTTGCCGAGCCTGCTGTGCTGCCGGTCCCCTGGTGGCCGACAATACTCCGATACAGGGAGAACAGATCCAACTCGCCCAACAGCGGGTTGGCGCTACGCAGGCCAAGTTCCCGCTCCCGGCGGCACTGGTGCAAGGCTGGAGCCGCCAGGGAATCTGAATCCGCTACTTCGTTCCGCCGGCGACGCCGCGCTGTTTGCGGGTGAGAATCTCGCGGACGGCATAGATGCGGCGGTCCTGGCTTTCGAAGTAGGTGCGCATCATCATCTCGCCGATCAGCCCGGTCGAAAACATCATCAGGCCGCTCAACAGGAGCAAGGCTCCGGCGATCATCAGGGGCCCGTGCTCTACCACGATTTCGTAGCCCATCAGCTTGATCACGGCCAGGTAGGCCATGATGCCGCCGCCGGAAACCGTGCCGGCGAGGCCGAGCAAGCCGAAGAAATGCATGGGGCGGGTGAAGTACTTGAGCAGGAACTTGATGGTGAGGATGTCGAACATCACGCGGAAGGTGCGGCCGATGCCGTAGTGTGAATCGCCGGCGGCGCGCGGCACGTTCCGGATGGGCACTTCGATCACGCGCGCGCCGTAAAAGCTGGCCAGTGCGGGGATGAAGCGGTGGAGTTCGCCGTAGAGGTTGACGTCCTTGAGAACTTCGGCGCGATACGCCTTGAAAGTAGTGCCGAAATCGCGCAAGTCGACGCCGCTCGCCCTGGCCATGAGCCAGTTGGCGATGCGCGACGGGATCTTGCGCATAATGGCGTTGTCCACCCGGTGTTGACGCCAGCCACTTGCGATGTCGTAGCCCTCGTCGATCTTCCCAAGCAGCGCGGGAATGTCTTCGGGGCAATGCTGAAGATCGCCATCCATGGCGATGATGACGTCGCCCTTGGCTTCGTGGAAGCCGGCGGAGAGAGCGGCGGTCTGGCCGAAATTGCGGCGCAGGCGGATCACCTTGAGGTGGCCGTCGGTTTCCACCAGGTTGGCGAGCAGTTCGAAGCTGCGGTCGTTGGATGCGTCGTCGACGAAGAGGATCTCGTAGGGCCGCTGTAATTGCTCCAGAACCGCGGCAAGGCGGTCGTACAACGGGAGTATGGAGGGCTCCTCGTTGTGGATCGGAATCACGATCGACAGCATTGCCATGCGACCTCCCAGTGTAGCATCGGGGTGCGCGGCCCTGTGCTATACTTCGTCGCTCGATGGATCGGGTTCCCTTTCAGGCAACGGTGGCCGGAGCGCTGTACGAAGGCATCCGGACGCTGCCGGCGGCGGTGCTGCTGGACAACGTGCGGAGCATGTACAACGTGGGGTCGTTTTTCCGCACGGCGGACGCGGCCAGCGTCGAGAAACTGTATCGGTGCGGCAGCACGGCGCGTCCGCCCAAGAAGGCGATCGCCAAGACGGCGCTGGGGGCGGAGGACACTGTGTCGTGGGAACACGCCTGGGACGCCTTACCGCTGGTAGAAGCGATTCGCGCCCGGGGCTACGAGATCGCGGCGGTGGAGACCAGCGTGCACGCCGTGGATCTGTTCGACTGGCAGCCGCGTTTTCCGGTGTGCGTGGTGTTCGGCCACGAGGTGGATGGCATCCGTCCGGAGATCTCCGCGCTTTGCGATACCCACGTGCGCATCCCCATGCTGGGGACCAAGCACTCGCTCAACGTGGCCACGGCGGGCGGCGTGGTGATTTACGAGCTGTTGCGCAAGTACCGGGCTCTCGGCGTACCATGAAGCGTGCCCGACCCATTGCCGCGCCTTCGCATGAACCTCGATTTCATGCCTTCGCCCGCTCCGGAACACCCCGGTCTGTTCATCCGGGATCCCTATAGGTTTACCGACGCCATGCTGGTGATCCCTCCTCCCCTGGTGGAGTGTCTGCAATGTTTCGATGGATTGCAGACGGAACTGGACCTGCGAGCGGCGCTGGTCAGCATCACCGGTGAACTCGAAGTGGGGCAGTTGGGGCAGCACCTGACGGAGACGCTGAGCGCGGCGGGATTTCTGGAAGACGCCCAGTATGCGGAGATGCAGACGGCGCGCAAGCGGGAATTCGCCGAGGCCGCGGTGCGCGAACCCTCGCATGCCGGGTCGGCGTACCCGGCGGACCCCGGCGAAATGCGCGAGACCATGGGGCAGTGGATGGAAGGCGCGGAGCCCCTGGCAAAGGCGAATGGAGATCTGTTTGCCATCGCGGCGCCGCATGTGAGCCCGCAGGGCGGGTGGCAAAGCTACCGGGCTGCGTATGGCATGCTGCGTCCGGAACACAAGGACCGGACATTCGTGATTCTGGCCACTTCACACTACGGCGAGCCGGAGACATTCGGCCTGACGCGCAAGACGTTCCGCACCCCGCTGGGGGACGCGCCAACCGACACGGCGCTGGTGGATTGGCTGGCGGCGGCCGATGCAGACCTCGCGCCACGGCGCTGGTGGAGTGGCTGGTGGCGCGCGGCGGCAATGGCGTCGAGATGGAAGATTACTGCCACTCCTTCGAGCACTCGGTGGAATTGCAGGTGATCTTTCTGCAACATATGCTGGGTCCCGGCGTGAAGATATTGCCGGTACTGGTGGGGCCGTTCGCGCGCAGCATCTACCAGGGTGGCGAGCCTGAAGACGACGACAATGTGAAGGCATTCATCGAGGCGCTGGGCGAGTTGCGCGAACGCGAAGGAGACCGTCTGTTCTGGGTGCTGGGCGTGGACATGGCGCACATGGGGGCGCGCTATCACGATCGCTTCGCGGCGCTGGCGGGCGAGGGCCAAATGCAGGAAGTGGACGCGCGCGACCAGGCGCGCATCGAGCGCCTCAACGCGCTCGATGCCGGCGGCTTCTGGGAGCTGGTGCGCCAGCGGCAGGACGATTTGAAGTGGTGCGGTTCCGCGCCGTTCTACACGTTCCTGAAGACGGCGCCGAAGGCGCGCGGAGAGCTGCTGAAGTACGAGCAGTGGAACATCGACGAGAACAGCGTGGTGAGCTTCGCGGGAATGGGGTTTAGGAAGGGGTAAGCGATTACTGGTAACCCTGCGGTGCGGTATCATTGCCCTGTGATCCGTCGTCTTTACGTTCATAATTATCGTTGCTTGGAGAACTTCGAGTTGCCGGTAGCGGGCCTGTCGTCGGTGCTGCTGATTGGAAAGAACGGGTCGGGCAAGACAACGGTCGGGCGTGCGCTGGAAATCCTACAGAAGATCGCGCGCGGCACGAACCGGGTAGGCGATTTAGTGAAGCCGAAGGACCTCTCTCGCGGACGCATGGACGTGCCCATGCGATTTGATATCGAGGTCGAACTGGAAGCCAAGATCTACGAATACGTGATCGCCTTCGAGTTTCCGGAGGGGTTCAAGGAACTGCGCATACTCGAAGAGAAACTCGCGGTGAACCGCAAGCCAGTCTACACCCGAAATGGGGCGCAAGTGCATCTGGCCAAGGCGGCCCTGGGGCAGGAGAAGGAGGCGGCTTTTCGTATCGACTGGCACATGGTGGCGCTGCCGATTGTTCAGGAACAGTCGAAGGCGGATCCCTTGTTCATCTTCAAGCATTGGCTCGCCCGGATGCTCATCCTGCGTCCGATACCCAGTTTGATTGTTGGAGACTCTAGTCTGGAGACGCTGGAACCGAGTTTTCAAGTCACCGATTTTGGGGCGTGGTTTTCGGGTCTCCTGGCCTACGCGCCGGCTGCGTACGCCAAGATCGACGAGTACATCAGGCAGGTGATGCCCGACCTGAAGGACATTCGGAATCCCGTCATTGGCACAGACTCGCGAAGCCTTGTCGTCCAATTCTCCAACGACCAGGCAAGTGTGAGCGTTCCTTTTGAGGATCTGTCCGACGGAGAGAAATGTTTCATGATATGCGCCGTTGTGCTCGCCGCGAACGTTCACAATGGCCCAGTGCTCTGTTTTTGGGATGAACCTGACAATTATCTTGCGCTGCCTGAGGTTGGGCATTTCGTAATGGCTCTTCGCAAAACGTTTCAATCTGGCGGCCAGTTGATTGCGACATCGCACAATCCCGAGGCCATTCGCCGTTTTTCCGACGAGAATACGTTGGTCCTCTACCGCAAGAGCCATCTTGAACCCACGATCGTTCGCCCGCTCAGCGAATTGCAGGTCAGCGGGGATCTGATCGGCGCCCTAATCCGCGGCGACGTCGAGCCATGAGCGTCAACAGACACAAGCAACACCTGCTTGTGCTTCCCGAGGACGATGCCAATCGTCAATTGGCCAATGGCTTTCTGCTTCATCCGTCTCTCTCGCCGCAGATCCAAGTGCTCGAGGTGGCCGGCGGTTGGCTCAAGGTGTTGGACCGTTTCGAGGCGGATCACGTCGGAAAAATGAACGCCTATCCGGACCGATTCATGGTCCTGTTGATCGACTTCGATGGTCATCAGGACAGGCTGGACCGGGCGAAGGCCTCGATTCCCGACAATCTGAAAGACAGGGTCTTTGTCCTCGGTGTCTGGACCGAACCGGAAGCTCTCAAGGCCATTCTCGGTAGTTATGAGGGAATTGGTCTGGCGATGGCGAAGGATTGCCTCGAAGAAACTGCGACGACTTGGGGTCATGAACTTCTTCGACACAATGCAGGCGAGATGGAACGCTTGCGCCAGCAGGTTCGGCCGATCCTGTTTCAGTAGGTTTAAGAGAGGGCTGCAAAAGGCCGTGATTGGCACCGTGCTTTGCAGCTCCGGAAATCCTGGTACGATCCCTTATATGAAACTCGTGCTCCTCGTTCTATTGTTCATGCTGCCGCTGGCGGCGCAGCGGAAACCGGGCAGCCAATTGGACAAGCTGCCTTCCAATATGGAGGTGCTCACGCACTTCGGCGAGCGCGCCGATATTTCGCCGGACAACCAGCGCATCGCCTTCATGGCCAAGAGTTTTGGGGACGCCTTTGTCATCGACCTGAAAACCCGCGCCATCCGCTGCCTGACCTGCAATGTTCCAGGCGCGAATTTTCTGCGGGTGATGCACCTGGTGACGGGCGACTACATTCTGATCGGACCCGCGCCGGGCCACTTTGAGGACATACGCACCAGCCGCAGCCGGGACAACGAACTGTGGTTCCTCAGTAAGGAACGCGGATCCAAGCCCGTCAAGTTCGGCCAAAAGATGAGTGAGGGAGCGGCCATCTCCAAGAAGAGCCTGAAGATTTCGTTTTCGCAGGTGCACGATCAAGCGACGGACCTGGCGCCCGAGGCGTCGCGCCTGATTGTGGCGGACGTGGACCTCTCGGCTAATCCTCCCAAACTCGTCAACCCGAAAACGGTCCACCAGAGTAAGGACCGGAGCTGCGTTCTGGAGGCCCAGGATTTCTACGACAACGACACCAAAATGGTTTTCACCTGCTACGAGCCGCAAGGACTGGCGTCGGCCATGGGCCTCGATCTCAAGACCAGCCAGGTGACCAATTTCTCCAAAGCTCCGGGCACGTACAACGAACCCGAGGGTATCTTCCCCGATGGGCAGTACACGTTAGTGGAAGGCGACCGGCAGGTGGAACAGCTCGGCGGCAAGCGCGGCGGGAGTAACATCGACATCTGGAAACTGAAACTCGACGGCACGGGGAAGGATTTCGTCCGGTTGACCCGCTTCAACGATTACGAATCCGGCAAGGCGTCGAACCCGGTGGTGTCCACGGACGGGCGGTTCATGGCATTTCAGACGGCGAATACCGCCGACCCCGCGGGGGTGGGGTACGGCATCGTGCTGTATTGGTTCCGCAAGTAAAGTATGATTACCCTCATGACGCATTCTCGAGGGTGGCTTCACGTCGGTTCGCTGGCGCTGGCGGTGATGACGGCGGCGCCGCTATTCGGGCAGGGACGGCAAGCACCGGCACAGACTCCGGCGACACCGGCGACGCCGGCGACCACGCCGGGTGGGCGCGGCGGACGCGGTGGCGTTCCAGGGCCGGGACCTGCGGTGGGTGGAGAAGTGGACGAGACGCCCGCCGTGACGCACCATGCAATCCAAGTCAACGGCAAGACGCTCACCTACACGGCGACGGCGGCGCAGATGCCGCTGAAGGATAGCGCGGGGGAAACCGAAGCGCACATCTTCTACGTGGCCTATACGCTGGACGGTGTGACGGACGCGGGCAAGCGGCCACTCGCGTTCTGCTTCAACGGCGGTCCGGGGTCGGCGTCAATTTGGGTGCACATGGGCGCGATGGGGCCGCGTACTCCCAGGCTGCAGCCCAACGGCAGCATGCCGCCTCCGCCATACCAGTTGCGGGACAACCCGAACACGTGGCTGGATCAGGCGGACCTGGTGTTCATCGACCCGGTGGGCACGGGGTACAGCCGCGCCAAAACGGTGGAGGTGGCGCGCCGCATGAACGGCGTGCAGGGCGATTTGCAGTCGGTGGGCGAATTCATCCGCATGTATGTGACGCGCAACAATCGCACGCTTTCGCCGCTGTACCTGGCGGGGGAGAGTTACGGGACATTTCGCGCGGCGGGGTTGGCCGGGTATCTGATCGACCGGGGGATCGCGTTCAACGGCGTGGTGTTGATCTCGGCGACGCTCAATCTGGAGACCATCTGGTCGCGTTCCGACGATTTGGTGTTCGCGCTGGAACTGCCGACTTACGCGGCGGACGCCTGGTATCACAAGAAGGTGGCGGCGGACTTGCAGCGGAAGGATCTCAAGTCGTTCCTGAAAGAAGTGGAAGGGTTCGCCATGGGCGAGTATTCCACGGCGCTCAACAAGGGAGACGCGCTGCCGGCAGCGGAGCGCAAGGCGGTGCTGGACAAACTGGTGCGTTACGTGGGGCTGGAGGCGCGCTATATCGACCAGAGCAATCTGC
>JAPKZC010001074.1 GCA_026394025.1 Candidatus Solibacter sp. | reverse complement strand
GTGGAGTGCACGAAACCAAAATAGCCGCGCGGCAGCGCGGATCATTGAAACAAAACTCGGCCGCGTCCGCATAGCCGCAACAGACGCCCAGGGTCGCCACGCTCGCCAAATCCAAGCGCCCGGCGAAAACCGGATCATCCGTGTTCCAACGGGTCAGTTCGTCCAGGATGAAAGTCAGGTCTCGCAGCCGGTCTTGATAGACCGCCGCCGTCAGACCCGGCCAATTGAATTGGGTCAGAAAGGTGCCGTCGGGAAAGACGGTCGCAAAACTATCACCGGGGTCCGAGACGACGACAATATAGCCGTGGCTGGCGAAGTTCGCGGCCTTCTGGGCCATGGTGGCGCGCCAAGCGGAAAACGGGGGGCTACAGATTACGATCGGGTAAGGGGCCGGGCTCGGGGCGCACGGGACATCCGGCAGCGCATACCCGACGAATTGCGGCATCCGGTCCACGAAGAGCGGCGTCGACGCACCCACACTCTGAAGGGCTTGAGCAAGGACAGGCTGTTGCGCGATCTGGGCGTCCAACAATGGACCGGGCAATCGTCCGGCTTGCGGGACGGCCGGATACCAGACCGACACCATGAACGACCCATTGGTCGAGAGGGCATAGCGGTTTCGGCGCGAAGAGTCGGTGAGCAGCCGCGAGCGCACGCCCACCGCGTAGGGCCCACTGGGTTTCACGGAAAAGGGCGTGATGAGATTCGTCACCGGCGTGCGATAGAACCGGACCGGCCAGTTCCCGGTCGAGGTGTCCGTGTAAGCGAGGGCGTTAGTGACCGCGTTGGTCCGCTGCAGAGTCACCAAGGGGATCCAGTCTACCAGGTTGCTGGACACTTCGATGGGGTAGAGGTCGAAGTAGTCCTTGAAGCGCCGGGAAACCCCGCCCTGTAAGCTCAGTCGAACGCTCCCATCCGGCAGCGCAGCGACTTGGTCGAACCGATGCGGCGTCAGGCCGGTCGTGTCCAGAATGGTGTTAGTCGCGGTGGTATTCGTGCCGAACACCACACCCCCGGTAGCATTGCTTAAGAGCAACTTGAATTGCCGGTCCGCCTTCAGCCCCGCCTGATAGAGGATGGGCACGGTCACCGTCTTGGTCAGCTCGTTCTGGGCGAAAGCGAGCGTGCCGGTGGTTGCTGTGTAATCCCGGCCACTGGTTGCGCTCAGGTCGCTGGTGGCGAAGTCCACGGTGAACGGGTCGAGCTTAACATCGTTGCCCCGAAGGACTCTCACCGTCAGCGCCCCGTCTCTGTCCTGCACCCAGTAGCCGTTGCGCTCGATCTGGACGCCGGTGTCGTTGTCCACGATCGTCACCATGGCGACCTTGTTCGAGCCCAAGACCTGGTTGCTGGGGTTGCTCAGGCTCACGCGAAACATCTTGTCAGCTCCCTTGATCCCATTGTTGAGGATCGGCACGGTGAACACGGCGGCCTGCTGGCCCGGCGCGAACGTGAGGGTGCCATTGGTCGCCGAGTAATTCACTCCCTTGATAGCAGTTAGGTCACTCGTGGCAAAGTCCACACTCTCCGTCTGGTTTCCGTCATCGCCCCGGATCACCGCCAGCAGGACATAGCCCTCCGCTTCGCTCACTTGGTAGCTGCTGAACTCGAGTTGCAGGCCGACATCGTTATCGGTGATACTCACCGTGGCGGTCGTGCGGGTTCCCAGAACGGCGTTGGTGGGATCGCTGAGGACGACCCGGAAGTATTTGGGGCCCTCGACAAAGCCCTCGTTTTCCCCAGCGGCGAAGGCCAGCGTCCCGGAAACGGCTGTATATTTGAGACCGTTAGTCGCCGTCAAGTCGGCCGTGGCGTAGTCCACGGTCACGACGCCGTTGGTGTCGTTGAGGCGCCAGACGGGGAGGCTGACGCTGCCAGCGTTTTCGGCGACCGTGTAGGTGGCCGCGCTGAATTGGATTGTGGGCTGGCCAAGGCCTGTCCCGATAGTTGTCAGGAGCATCCCGACAACGAGTGATTGAGATGTTGTTTTCATATAGAGGTTTCACTGTTGTTTCAGGCGGTAGAAGCCGTTGCTCAAAGACGGCGTCAACGTCACTCCGTAGTGCAGATTGGTATAATCAAGCACCTTGAGGTCCGGCACATCCAGCCAATGGGCGGGATTCAAATCAGAGTTTTGCTGCAAGAGGAAGGGGCTGGAAGGCACCAGCCAGGAGAAATGCACCTGTGTTCCTGACCGTCCAATAGTGAGTAGAGGCGCAGGAGGCAATGAAGGGCTTGCCGCAGGAGGCCGCAACGTGCAACCGAAGCCATCACTGGATAAGGCGACGAGACTGTTCCCATCAGCGGAAAGAGTCAGGGCTCCCCAATTCCCTGCCGGCGCTTCCGCTGATGTCCACGTCGCCCCGGAATTTGTCGAAATCACGATATCTCCCCGGAACATAGTCCATCCGAAGGCCACCAAGTTAACGCCATCCGCGGAGGAGACCACCGCAGCCCAATAACGGGCCGGGGCGGTGGCAGGTTGCCAGTTCACCCCTGAGTCAGCAGAGGTGTAAAGCAAGCCGTCGCCGTCAAGACTGGCTGCTGCCACCAATTTGCGGCCATCGGCCGAGGAGGCCACGGCAACCCAATTGTTTCTCGGAGCGCTGGTGGACTTCCAGTCTGCCCCCGAGTTAGCCGAGGTGTAAATCAAGCCATCGCCGCTGTAACTGCGCGCCGCCACGACTAGTCTCACGCCATCGGCTGAGGAGGCTATGGCAGCCCAGTTATTTCTGGGCGCACTCGTCGGCGTCCAGTTCGACCCCGCGGTGCCGGAGCTGTAAATCAAGCCGTCACCACTCTCAGCCCATGCCGCTGTCACCAGTTTGACGCCGTCAGCGGAACTGGCGACCGTGCACCAGTTGTTGGTCGGCGCGCTGGTTTGCGTCCAGTTTGTTCCGGAGTTGGCAGAGATATATATCGCGCCAGCGGTAGTGGATACGCCCGCCGCGGCCACGAGCCTGGTCCCATCCAGCGATGAAGCCAGGGAGGTCCAATAATTGCCGGTCGGAGCCTCGGTCGGACTCCAGGTCGCGCCCGAATTGCCCGAGGTGTAAATCGTACCCGACGAGGCGGCTGCTACCAATTTGGCGCCGTCACCCGATGAGGCAATGGCGCACAAGTATTCGTCGTTGGGCGCTTGGCCCAACCTCCACGGCCCCGAATAAGGGAAGGCGCAAATCTCGCCGGTGCCAAAGTTGCCCGCAGACACCGCCACAGCTTTGTTGCCATCCGCCGAACAAGCCACGGAAGTCCAACCGTAACTTGGGGCCGCGGTGGCTGTCCAATTCGCACCCGAGTTGGTCGAGGTGTAAATGGCCCCGGGCGACTGGGCCGCTGCCAGCAACTTCTTGCCATCGGCCGAGCAGGCGACGGACCACCAATAGTTGCTTGGGGCGCTTGAGGCGGTCCACGTCAAGCCAGCATTGGCGGAGAGGTAGATAAGACCCGGATTAGGCGACGAAACTGCGGCTGCCACCAGAACAATTCCATCCGCCGAGGAGGCAACGGACCTCCAGAATTGGCTTGGCGCGGCAGGCCGAGTCCAACTCGCGCCCGAGTCCAGGGAGATGTAAATCTCGCCGTTGCCAACGTACCCTTCCAGGTTTACGTCCCAATGAGGCGCAGTGGCGGCGACAAGTTTGGTTCCATCTGCCGAACAGGCGACCGATTGCCAGAAGTTGCTGGGCGCGCTGGTTCGGGCCCAAGTAGCGACCGCGTCCGCAGAACGGTAAATCGAGCCGTCACCGACGATAACATATTCCTCCAGATTCCCATCCCAATAGGAATAGGGCACAGCAGCGGCAACGAGTCTGGTGCCATCGGCGGAAGAGGCGACACAAGCCCAATTGTTGCTCGGCGCCGTAGTTGCCATCCAGGTCGCGCCGGAATCCACCGAGTGGTAGATAAAGCCGTCACCGGGAAGAAAGGGGACACCACTGGCCACGGCCACCAGCTTGGCGCCATCGGCCGACGAGGCGACGGAAGCCCAATTGTTGCTCGGCGCCCCGGTTTGCACCCAGGTTAGACCGGCGTCTATCGAGCGGTAAATCGGACGTGGAGACTGGCTGCTGTATGACCCCCAATAGACGCATCCGGCCGCCACCAATTTCGATCCGTCCGCCGAGGCAGCAACCGATTTCCACGGTTGGATCGGTGCCATGGTTGTCGCCCACGGCTGGGCGTAGGGGACATGCACGACAGCGAAGAGGCCGCCCAATCCGGCTACCAGCACCAAGGCGGGTCTTTGCCGCATATACCAAGGTCGTTTCATATTGTTGGCTCCTTTGTCTTTGGCGAGCGCCGGCAGGTCGCGGAGTACCGTGCCCCCGCCCCGCCGGCGCTGAACTTCGAACTGCGGTTTTGATGCCGCTTCATGGATTCACGTTTTCCGTTCTTGTCGTTGATTGTGTTCGTTTTCATGGTTTGGCCTTTCGTCCTCCCTCCTTGGTTTTCTGTGAAAGCAGCGTTGCCATATTTCAGTTCCCGACGCCGACGCGGTAGAAGAGCGGCGCCAAGCCCGCCGCGCTAGTGTCGGTGTAGGTCGTCGTGCCGGACTGGCCAGGGATGCCAGTTCCCAGCGGGGTGAACGGCGAAGCGAGATTCGTGCTGCGCTCCACGAAATAGCTCACGCCTGCCACGCTCTGCCAAGTCACCGTCACGTTCGTCCCCGCCGGCGTCGCTGAAAGCAGCCGCAACGCCGAGAGGGTGTTGGTGGGATCAGTCTCGCAACGCCACTCCTGCCAGTTGTTGTGGCCGTCTCTGTCGGAGTCCACGTAATCCGCCGAGCCGTCGGTGGGCAGGCCGTATTGTTGGAGCCAGGCGTAGGAGATCATCGAGCCGGCACCTTGGTATTCATAGGCGCCGATGTCCACCGTGCCGCGGACGATGCGCGGGTTGCCGTCCAGATCGGTTGAGCCGGGGGCGTAGGCGTTGTTGC
>JAPKZC010000762.1:2501-7184 GCA_026394025.1 Candidatus Solibacter sp. | reverse complement strand
TATTGGACGGCGACACCGGCAAACTGCGGCTGATCGAGGCCAGCACGACGGGGTACAACGAACTGGCCAGCGCACAGGTGTTGGGCGGCCAGGAGGTCTGGGGCCCGATGGCGTTGTCGGACGGCAAGCTGGTCTTGCGGGACCTGACCAAGATGATGTGCGTGGACGTTCGCGGGTAGAGGAACAGCGCGATGGAGTACCGGCAAGTTCGAGTTATCGGCGGCAAGGGCAACGCGCCCGGGGAGTTCGCGACATCGCTGCGTTGCCTTGGGGTGGGCGCGCAGGGACAACTCTTTGCGGGCGGCGATTCCGAGATCAAGGTGTTCGACGCGGCCGGCCGCCTGAAGCGGCGCTGGTCCACCTCCCGTCCGGTGCTCTCCGTGGCAGTGGCGGGCGATGGCGCGGTGTATGCCGGCCAACCCGGCCAGATCGAGATTTTCGGCCCCGCCGCCAAACTGGTCAACACGTGGCGCGACGAGAAGCTTCTCGGGCGCGTGACGGCCATCGGCTTCGTCAAGGACGGCGTGCTTGCCGGCGACGCGGCGGATCGCGCCATCCGCCACTTCGACCACAGCGGAAAGTTTCTGAACAACATCGGCAAGAACAATCCGGTGAACGGTTTCCTGATCCCCAACGGCGTGGTGGATTTCGCCGTGGACGCTCAAGGCGTCATCCACGCCGCAAACCCCGGCAAGCACCGCGTGGAACGCTACTTGCCGACGGGCGAACTGCTGGGCCACATCGGACGTTTTCACGGCACCGACCCGGCGGGCTTCGGGGGCTGCTGCAACCCCACGAACGTGGCCGTCCGCGAGCGCGTCTACGTCACGGAGAAGGCCGGCCCCCGCGCGAAGGTTTACGATTTCAACGGCAACCTCCAGGCTGTGGTCGCATCCGCCCCGTTCGACGCGAACTGCAAGAACATGAGCGTGGCAGTGGACGGAAGGGGCTTGGTCTACGTGGCCGACACGGTCAAGCTCGCGATCTTTGTTTTTGAACCGGTGACGGTATGAGCGAACCAGTAAGCAGACGGGATCTGTTGCAGCAGGTGGTCCGCGGCGGCGTGCTCGCGACGCTGGGCGGCGGCGCCATTTTCCTGGTGCAAAAAGCCCACGGGCAGGTGGTCTGGCAAGTGGATGCGGCGCGCTGCATCAACAGCCGCCTGGGCGATACCGGCGCGGAGGCGTGCAAGCTCTGCACCACGGAGTGCGTGGTCGCGCTTTCGGCCGTACGCGCCGTCAACGAGTACTCGAAATGCGGGCGCTGCAATATCTGCCCGGCCTACTTCAACATCACCAGCGCGGTGGATGAGAAAGGCCTGCCCAGCGAGAAACTCTGCCCGCGCGACGCCATCGCGCGCAAGCCCATCGGCAAGGCCGACCCGGAAGACCCGGCTAACAATTTCTACGAGTACATCATTGATGAGGAGAAGTGCGACGGCTGCGGCAAGTGCGTCATGAAGTGCAAGGAACCGCTGGGACTGGGCTCGATTGTCCTGCGGATCCGCTACAACAAGTGCGTGGACTGCAACCGGTGCGCCATCTCCCGGGCCTGCCCCAAGGACGCCCTGATTCAGGTTCCGGTGGAACAAGCGCTCCGCCCGGCGGAAAGCCTGCACCGCACCGAATGACGAGGGCGATCCCAGCGCCAATACCGCTGCCTAACGGTGGCGGCTCCGATTGCCCGTGGGGCAGGATGGCCTCCCGCGGCGGAATGCTAATCCGCGTGCGGCCAGGATTGGCCGCCTCACTGCTCCTACTCCTTCTCCTCAGCTTCGCACCCGCCCTCCAGGCCCAGGGCATCCCGTATTCGCGTCCCGTGGAGACGGCGCCGCAGGCCGATACCATCGGCGGCGGCTACAAAACACCCGCGGTCCAGAAGCCCCTGCCGCGCGATGCCTACCTTCAGATGCTGGACGTGCTGATGCTGACAGCAGCCATGGGAATGTCGGTCTGGCTGGTGCTGAAGCGGCGCAGCCGGAAATGGGCACTCGCCCTGACCATGGGCTCGCTGGCCTACTTCGGCTTCTATCGCGAAGGCTGCGTTTGCCCCATCGGGTCGATTCAGAACGTGGCGGTGGCGCTCACAGACCGCACCTACGCCATCCCGATGGTTGTGACGGCGACCTTCTTCCTGCCCTTGCTGGTGGCTCTGTTCTTCGGGCGCGCCTTCTGCGGCGGAGTGTGCGCGCTGGGCGCCATGCAGGAACTGGTGCTGCTGAAACCGCTCCAGGTACCGCCGCGGCTGGACCGCGCGCTCGGCCTCTTGAAGTACGTCTATCTCGGCCTGGCCATCTTCCTGGCCATCAAACCCGCCCTGGGGCGCGATTTCCTGATCTGCCGGTTCGACCCGTTCGTGGGTTTCTTTCGCCGTACCGGCGCGCCCCACATGCTGCTGCTGGGCGGCGGCTTTCTACTGCTCGGCATGTTCGTGGGCCGGCCCTACTGCCGGTACCTCTGCCCGTACGGCGGGTTGCTCGGGTGGTGCACGCGGCTGGCCCGCCGCGGCGTCACCATCACGCCGGACAAGGAACTGGATTGCGGGCTCTGCACCGGAGCCTGCCCGTACGGCGCTATCGACCACATGCGCGCGGTGCGCAAAGACTGCCTGTATTGCGCCCGCTGCTATGCCTCGTGTCCGCGCGATGGCGATCTGGCGCACGCCAAAGCGGATCTGGTGACCCTGCCATGAGAACCGCCGCCCGGATCTCCGGTGGGCTGATCGCGCTGTGCGTTGTCGTGCTATTGACGGACTACGCGATCGCCACGCGGCGTGGCCCGAAAGACGACCAGCTCATCAAGGCGTTGCAGGAGCAGGTGAAATCGGATGCCGGGTTGGCTCCCAAGCTGGCCGGCGAGCAGAAGCGAGTCACCGCCGCGCGGCGCGCCCGCAAGTCGCGCGACAACGCCATCGCCTGGCTTCTGATCGTCGCCTCGGCGGTCTTCCTCACCGCCGCCAAGCAGGTGGTGGGGCAACCGCTCCGGACCCGAAAGGGGTACCCCGGTGGCGGCTCCGACCGGAACCGTGAAAGCTCCCGTCCGAGCCGCGACATGGCACCCTCCGGGCCGGGAGCGCTCCCCATCGCGCCCCCCATCGATCTAGCCTTCGTGGACCAACTCGTCGTCCGGGAAGGCCGCGGCAAAGAATCCGCCATCATCCTCCTACAGGCCATCCAGAGCCACTACCGCTACCTCCCCGACGAAGCTCTCCGCCGCCTCTGCGAGTTGACCGAAATCACCCCCGCGGAGGTGGCCGGCACCTCGTCCTTCTACGGCCAGTTCCGCCGCTCTCCGGTGGGCAAACACGTGGTGCGCGTTTGCCACGGGACGGCCTGCCACGTTGCCGGCGCCCGCCAGATCACCGAAGAGCTGCGCCGCCACCTCAATATCCCCGAGGGCGCCGATACCGATGCCGAACGCCTCTTCACGGTGGACGAAGTGGCCTGCCTGGGCTGTTGCAGTCTGGCGCCAGTGCTGACCGTGGACGGCCACACCTCCGGCCGCCTGACGCCCACCACCGCGTGCCATGCGCTGGCCCCCTTTGCGGAGAAGGAACCGGCATGACGCAGTCCCCAGTCGAAATCCGGATCGGGCTCGGCTCCTGCGGCGTCGCCAGCGGCGGCGAACCGGTGCGCACCGCCCTGGAGCTGGCGGCGGGGGCGCGGGCCACGGTCAAGACCGTGGGCTGTAACGGCATGTGCCATTGCGAGCCGATGGTGGAAGTGGTGGAACCCGGCGGCCGCAGTACGCTCTACGGCAACGTGACGGCCGAGAGTGCGCAGAGCATCGTCCGCAAGCACACACGTCCGGCCTGGCTTGCCGCCTGGACCCGGCCCGACACTGCCGAGCACCAACTGGACCGCCAGTCCGGGCCGGCCGCCAGCTATCTCGGCAAGCAGAAACGCATCGTACTGGAAAACTGCGGCGAGATCGACCCGCTGAACATCGACGACTACCTGGCGCGCGCGGGCTACCGGGCCCTGGCCAAGTGCCGCGAACTCCCCCCCGACGCGGTGATTGACACAATCGCGAATTCGGGCCTGCGCGGGCGAGGCGGCGCGGGTTTTCCCACCGCCACCAAGTGGAAGCTGGCCCGCGCCAATTCCGATCCGGTGAAGTACGTCATCTGCAACGGCGATGAAGGCGACCCCGGCGCATTCATGGACCGCCTGGTGTTGGAGAGCGACCCACACCGCGTGCTGGAGGGTCTCGCCATCGCGGCCCATGCGGTGGGCGCCACCCAGGGATACTTGTACATTCGTGCCGAATATCCCCTGGCGGTTCGTCACACACGCGCCGCCATCCAGCAAGCCACGGAGCGCGGGTTGCTGGGCGCGTTGCGGCTGGAGGTTCGCGAAGGCGCGGGCGCCTTCGTCTGCGGCGAAGAGACCGCGCTCATCCAGTCGCTCGAAGGCAAGCGCGGCATGCCCACACTACGGCCGCCGTACCCGGTGGAGCGCGGTTTTCGCGGCAAGCCCACGAGCATCAACAATGTGGAGACGCTTGCCTGCGTGCCGTGGATTCTGCGGCACGGCGCGGAGGCCTTCGCCAGGTTCGGGACCAAAACCAGCCGCGGAACTAAAGTCTTCGCGCTGGCCGGCAAGATCAATCGCGGCGGCCTGATCGAAGTCCCCATGGGCATCACCATTCGCGAGGTGGTGGAAGAGATCGGCGGCGGCATCAA
>JAPKZC010000762.1:0-2471 GCA_026394025.1 Candidatus Solibacter sp. | reverse complement strand
GGCGGCAGTTCAAAGCCGTGCAACTGGGCGGGCCCTCCGGCGGCTGCATCCCGGCGCGCCTTGCCGATACGCCTATCGACTACGATGCCCTGGCGCAGACCGGCGCCATCATGGGATCGGGCGGTCTGGTAGTGCTGGACGAGCGCGATTGCATGGTGGATATCGCGCGCTTCTTCCTCAAATTCACCCAGGCGGAATCCTGCGGCAAGTGCACCTTCTGCCGCATCGGCACCAAGCGAATGCTGGAGATTCTGGAACGGCTCTGCGCCGGCGAGGGCCGGCGCGACGACCTGGAGAAGCTCGGCACGCTGGCCGACTACGTCAGCCGCGGCAGCTTGTGTGGGCTCGGGCAGACCGCGCCCAACCCGGTGTTGACCACGTTGCGCTATTTCCGCGAGGAGTACGAGGCCCACCTCGAAGGGCGCTGCCCCGCGGGCCGCTGCCCTGCGCTGATCCGCTACCAGGTGAACGCCAACTGCATCGGGTGCACGCTCTGCGCGCAGGCCTGCCCGGTGGGCGCCATAGCGTACCGTCCGTATGAAAAGCACGAAGTGGATACCCGCCTCTGCACCCGCTGCGACATGTGCCGCCAGGCCTGCCAGGACGACGCCATCGAGGTGGTAAGCCCATGAGGTCCGCCCGTGTCATCAGGCAACCGCTCCCTGACGGTCGCGGCTCGGCTCCGTGCCGCGGCCGTGCTCGGCGTCGCCCCTGCCATCCGAACCGCGCGTCCGATCCGCGCCACGATGCACCAATCCGAGCCGCGACCGTCAACCCATGGGTGCCCCGGCCATGATCACGCTGACGATTGACGGCCGGCGCGTCACGGTACCGCCAGGGACCACCGTACTTGACGCCGCCAAATGGCTCGGCATCCGCATCCCGACCATGTGCCACGTGCCGGGCATCGAGCCCGCGGCGTCGTGCTTCGTATGCGCGGTGCAGATTGCAGGCCGGCGCACGCTATCGCCATCCTGCGCCATGCCGGTGGCAGAGGGCATGGAGGTCGCTACCAGCACCGAGGACGTTCGCACGGCGCGCAAAATGGCGCTGGAACTGCTGTTGAGCGACCACGCGGGCGAGTGCGTGGCGCCTTGCGCGGCGCGGTGCCCGGCCGGGCTGGACATCCCGGGATTCGTCAATGGCATCGCCACCGGGGACACTCGCCACGCCATGCAGGTGATTGGCAACCACCTCGCGCTGCCCGGTTCGCTGGGACGCATTTGCCCGCGCCTCTGCGAACAGGGGTGCCGGCGCTGCGATCTGGACCAAGGCCTGGCCATCGGCGCGCTCCATCGCTATGCGGCCGACCAGGACCGGGCCAGCGCCGCGCCGTACGTGCCGCCCCGCGTGCCCGCCACCGGAAGGTCTGTGGCCATCGTGGGCGCCGGTCCCGCGGGCTTGGCCGCGGCCTGGTATCTGCTGCAGAAAGGGCACGCGTGCACGCTGTTCGATGCGCATCCGCTGCCCGGCGGCATGCTGCGCTACGGCATCCCCGCCTACCGCTTGCCGAAGGATGCGCTGGATGCGGAGATCGCGGGCCTCCACACACTCGGCGCCCAGTTCCGTATGGGCTCGCGGTGGGGTGAAGACTTTACCCTCGCCGCCCTCCGCCAGGTGCACGACGCGGTGTTCGTC
Organism: Candidatus Solibacter sp.; assembly: GCA_026394025.1. Lineage (GTDB taxonomy): Bacteria > Acidobacteriota > Terriglobia > Bryobacterales > Bryobacteraceae > Solibacter. The sequence goes on along the minus strand of JAPKZC010000762.1, from coordinate 833 downwards.
GCCATCGGCGCACAGCACGCCCAGGGACTCCGTTGCCCGGGCGAAGAACACGCACTGGCCGGCGTTGGGTTTCTGGAACAGGTGGCCGATGGCAATCCGCCGCCGCTGGGCAGCGAGGTGGTGGTGCTCGGCGGCGGCAATACCGCGGTGGATTGCGCCCGCTCCGCGGTCCGCCTGGGCGCGCGCAACGTGCGCATCCTCTACCGCCGCAGCCGCCAGGAGATGCCGTGCCTGATGGCCGAAGTGGAGGCCGCCGAAGCCGAAGGCGTGCGCGTCGATCTGCTCGTCGCCCCGCTGCGGCTGGAGCGCGATGCGAGCGACCTCGTGCTCACCTGCCAGCGCATGACCCTGGGTGAGCCGGACGCTTCGGGGCGGCGCAGGCCGGTGCCGGTGGAGGGCTCCGAGTTCACGCTTCGCTGCTCCACCGTGATCGCCGCCATCGGACAATCCGTGGAGCGCGCCGTGGCGGAGCGCGAAGGTCTGGCCGTCACAACCTGGGGCATCGCGGCCCACGCCCAGTCGCTGGCCACCAATCTGCCCGGCGTATTCGCCGGCGGCGACGCCGTGCTGGGAGCAGATCTGGCGGTGCGTGCCGTGGCGGCGGGCAGAGTCGCCGCGGCCTCCATCCACCAGTACTTGACCGGGCAGGCAGTGACCGGCGAGCCCGCCATCGCCGGCATCGCCATGCAACCGGTAGACGACGCGGAGCGGGCGGCCATCTTCCGCGCCATCGAGAGCGCCGCCCGGGTGCACAGCGCCGAGATTCCGATGGAGCGGCGCCTGGCGAGCGTCGATGAAGTGGAGCACGGACTGCCGCACGCCGACGCCGCACG
>JAPKZC010000648.1:5791-15514 GCA_026394025.1 Candidatus Solibacter sp. | reverse complement strand
CGGCGCGCAGGGCGGGCGGACCGTTCACCACCATCCAGCCGAGCTTCATCTGCGGCAGGCCTGCCACCTTGGAAAGACCGCTCATGGAGAATGCCAGGCACTCTTCCACGCCGGCCAGCGTGGTGACGCGCTCGGGATCTTCGGTGAGTGCGTAATCGGCGAAGACCTCGTCGGAGATCAGCGCCACACCGCGCTGCGCACAGAGTGCGGTGAGCGCGCTCAACTCACGGCGCTTCACGTAGCTGCCGGTGGGGTTATTGGGGTTGACCAGCACGATGGCGCGGGTGGGCGGGGTGAGCGCGGCTTCGAGCGCCTGCAAATCGATGCTCCAGCCGCCGTGATACGCCAGCGGGTATTGGCGCACGGCCACCGATTCCATGTCCGCGAGGAATTCGAACAGCGGGTACGAGGGGCGCGGCACCAGCACCTCGTCGCCGGCATTGGTCAGCAGCTTGAACAGGTAGGCGTAGGCCTCGCTGGTGCTGGCCGTCAGCAGAATGCGCTCCACCGGCACGGCGTGGCCTCGTGCCGCGTAGTAGGCGCTGACGGCCTCGCGCGCGGCGGGCGTGCCCGCGGGGGCGGGTTCGTAGGCCAGCATGCGGTCGTCCGCGAACGCGCTCACGATTTCGGCGGAATAGTGCAGGCCGGCGTGGGTAGGGTTGGATTCCGTGAGGTCGAGGATGGGCGCCCCGGCGGCGCGTTTGGCGGCGAGCGCCTGCGTGATACGGTTGGGCCGCGGGTCCCAATGGAAACGGGAGGAGAACATGTCCTCCCCGATTGTAGCGGCCCGCACCGGGGCGCATGATATGTTGGACTCAATGCCCATCGAGAACCCGTTCCACGATCCGCTGCGTTTCGAACGGCAGGTCCCCGAGTGCGTCATCGTCATCTTCGGCGCTAATGGCGATCTCACCAAGCGTAAGTTGTTGCCCGCGCTCTACCGGTTGGCCTTCGACCGGCGGCTGTCCGCGGGCTTCGCCATCGTGGGCATTTCGCGCACGCCGCTCTCCGACGACGACTTCCGCGAGAAGATGCGCGCCAGCGTGGAGCAGTTCTCCGAGGACACCAAACTCGACCCCGACGTGTGGGCGGCATTCGCGCGTGGGCTCTACTATGTGTCCGGCGATATCGGCGACGCGGGGCTCTATCAGCGACTGAGTGAAAAGCTGGAGCAGATCGAGAGCGAGCGCCACACCGGCGGTAACGTGCTGTTCTATCTCTCGACGCAGCCCAGCCAGTACGCGTCGATCTCGCACGGTCTCGGCGCGGCGGGCTTGGGAAAGGGAAGCGGCTGGCGGCGCCTGGTGGTGGAGAAGCCCTTCGGGCACGACCTGGCCAGCGCCCGCGAGCTGAGCGACCGCCTGCATGAGGTCTTCGACGAAACCGCGGTCTACCGTATCGACCATTACCTGGGCAAGGAAACCGTGCAGAACATACTGGCCTTTCGCTTCGGCAACGGTATCTTCGAGCCACTGTGGAACCGGCGCTATGTGAATCATGTACAGATTACCGGAGCGGAATCCATCGGCGTGGAAGGCCGCGGCACGTATTATCAGGAGGCCGGCGCGCTCGACGACATGATTCAGAATCACCTGTTGCAGGTGATGGCCACCATCGCGATGGAGCCGAGCGCCAGCTTCCAGGCTACCAGCGTGCGTGACGAGCGTTCCAAACTGCTGCGCTCGATTCGCCCGATGACGGCGGATGAGGTCCGCACCAACGCGGTGGCCGGGCAGTACGGGCCGGCGCGCATTGGCGGTAAGGACGTCCCGGGCTTCCGTGAGGAAGAGGGCGTGGACGCTAACTCAGGAACTAACACTTACGCCGCGGTGACTTTCTTCGTGGATAACTGGCGATGGGCGGGCGTGCCGTTCTATGTGCGATCGGGTAAACGCCTCGCCAAGCGAGTAAGTGAGATCGCGATTCAGTTCAACTCCGCGCCGCTGCACTTATTCAACCAGGACTCGGGCGGCGCAGGCGTCAACCTGCTGATCCTGCGCATCCAGCCCGAGGAAGGTATCTCGTTGAAGTTTCTCTCCAAGCGTCCCGGCAGCGGCATGACGCTGCGTCCGGTCTCGATGGACTTCAACTACGGTTCCAGTTTCGGCGAGCGTTCGCCCTCGGCCTACGAGACACTGCTGCTGGACGCCATCGTGGGCGACCCCACGCTGTACACGCGCCAGGACATGGTGGAGGCCAGTTGGAGCGTGGTGGAGCCTATTCAGAACGCGTGGCGTGAGGCCAAGGCCGATTTTCCCAACTACGCCGCGGGAAGCTGGGGACCGGCCGCCGCCGATGAGATGCTGGCGCGCCGCGGCCACGTGTGGAGGAAGCCGTAGTGCGCGCCACGGTCGCGCCCGACAACATCCTGAAGGAGCTCGCCGCTCTCTGGACGCAGCAGGGCCAGCAAGGCGACGCCGGAGTTCTGCGCGCCTGCTCCATGACGCTGCTGGTGATCGCAGAGGCCACCGACGATGCCGCGGCGCTGGGCGAAACCGTGGCCGCGCTGATGCCGGAGCACCCCGCGCGCACCATCCTGATTCGCCTGCGGGGAGAGGGCGAGCGAGCGCTCAGCGAGCGCGTCTACCAGCAGTGCTGGAAGCCCTTCGGACAGCGCCAGCAGATCTGCTGCGAGCAGATTGAGATCACGGCGAGCGACGCGGCGCTGGCCGACCTGCCTTCGGTGCTTTTGCCGCTGGCGGTGCCCGATTTGCCGGTGATTCTGTGGTGCCGCAGCGAGCGTCTGGTGCGGCGGCCGGAGTTCGCCGAGATCGCGCGCATGGCCACCAAGGCGGTGATCGATAGCGCCGCGGCCGCCGACGCCACGGAATCCATGCGGCGGATGGCAGATGCGGTGCGCTCCGGCGGCATCTTTGCCGACCTGGCCTGGACGCGCCTCACCCGCTGGCGCGAGACGCTGGCGCGCGTCTTCGAGAATCGCGATACCCTGGCGCACCTTTCGGAAGTCAATCGCGTGCTGGTGCGCTTCGGGCCGGGGTACGACACCGCCGCCTGGTATCTGGCCGCGTGGGCTGCCAACGCCCTGGAATCGGTGGGGCAGGTGGTGACGCCGGTTGTGGCACGGCAGGACGAATCGCTGCGCCTGGAACTCTCCGGCGGCACGTTCCGTGTGGAGCTTTCGCGGCAGGAGGAGCGCCTGGTGACCATGGTCAACGAGCAATCCAACTGCACCAATCTGCCGCGGCCCACGGATTACCACCTGATGCGCGAGGAGTTGGGCATCGTACGCCGCGACCCGGTCTTCGAGGGGACCCTGGCGTCGGCGGCCCGGCTTGCGGTATCTTCCTCTTCAGGGCAATCATGAGCGTCCGCTGGCATAAACTACGCGATGCGAATGCCGCCGCCGAAGCTGGGGCGCATCACATCGTCAATCTGCTGGAGGAGGTCCTCTCCGGCCAGGAGTTCGTCACGTTTGCGGTCTCCGGCGGGTCCACGCCGAAGCTGATGTTCCAGAAGCTGGCCGCGACGCGCTTCGCCTGGGACAAGGTCCACATCTTCTGGGTGGACGAGCGCTGCGTCCCGCCCACCGACGTGGCCAGCAACTACAAGCTGGCCGACGATTTTCTGATTCATCCGGCGCACATGCCGCACCGCAACGTGCACCGCATTTTGGGCGAACTGACTCCGGCGACTGCAGCCAAACGGTACGCGGGCGAGATCCGCGAGTTCTTCGGATTGGAGGAAGGCGAGATGCCGCGCTTCGGCGTGGTGCACCGCGGGATGGGCCCGGACGCGCACAGTGCGAGCCTGTTTCCGGGCGAACCGCTGATCGACGATCGCGAAGGCATCGCCGCGGCGGTGTATGTGGAGCAGTTTCACCAGTGGCGCGTGACACTGCTGCCGGGGGCGCTCCTGGCGGCGAAGCACACCGTGTTTGTAGTCGCGGGCGACGATAAGGCGGAGGCAGTGCGCGCGGTTTTCCAGGAGGAGTACGACCCGAAGAAGTACCCCGCGCAGATTGCGTCGCACCATGGCCGCGGGGTGACATGGTTCCTGGATGAAGCGGCAGCGCGCCTGATGGATTGAGGGCGCCCTACTTCACCTTCATCAGAAGGAAGGTGAGGTCGTCGTACTGGGCGGCGTCCTGGATCCAGTTTTTCAACTCTGCCGCGATGCGGGCGGACATTTCCTCCACGGGAAGGCCGCCTGCCAGGCGCAGAAGGTCCTTCAGCCTTTCCTCGCCGAACTCCTCGTCCGTCGGGTTCAGAGCTTCGGTGACACCGTCGGTGAAGACGATCAGGACGTCGCCGGTGTGCAGGGCGAGCGTGCCCTCTTCATAACGCGTCTGCGGGAACATGCCGATGATGGTGCCGCCGGTGGTAAGTTCCTCCACCGTGCCATCGCCGCCGGCGCGCAACAGATAAGGCGCATTGTGGCCGGCATTCACATAGCGCAGTTCGCGGGTGTGCTGGTCCAACTGTGCGTAGAAGAACGTGGCGTAACTGTTGGGTCCGGTGGAGCGGTAGAGGAAGTAGTTCATCCTGGCCGCGAGTTGCGGTAACGAGATATCCCGCTCCGAGGAAATCACTCGCAACGATGCCTGCACCACGGACATGATGAGCGCGGCGGCGATGCCCTTGCCCGCCACGTCGGCGAGCGCGATGCCGGTGTGGTCACCGCCCAGGTCGAGGAAGTCGTAGTAGTCGCCGCCCACGCTGCGGGCGGGGAGATTGAGCCCGGTAAGCGAGGCCACCGCGGTTTCGAGACCTTGGCGCGGCAGCAGCCGCTTTTGCACTTCCGCCGCCAGCGCAAGATCGCGCAGCACCTTTTCCTGTTCCACTACGCGAAGCGCGAACTGATCGGCGCAGCCTCGCAACACACGCTTCTCAGCGCGGCTGTATCCCTCGCGACCCGCGGGCGTACCTAGCAGGAGTACTCCCAGCACTTCTTTGTTGGTCCGCAGCGCCACTGCCAGGCGTGCGCCGCAGTTTTCGAGTGTCGCGATTTCCGCAAGGTGTTCGGGTTTGGATTCAATGGCCCAGCGGCGCGCGGCATCGAGTTCGCCCCGGTGAATCGGCAGGGGTGCGCCGTATGCACGCAGACGGTTCAGCAGCAGACCGTTCCGGGGGATGGTGTACGCGCCCCAACCTTGGTCGGGAGCCGATGCGGTGGCGCGGTATTCCTCTGCGCTGACGCCTTCCAACAGGAGCGCCGATTCGGCTTCGATATTGGCGCGCAGCGCTTCGAGGGCGGCGCGAATGGCTTCGCGAAAGCCCGTCGCCTGGCGCGAGGCGTCGATTAAGGCGGTCATCAGGTCGGCGTCCGGCGAGGGCGGGAGATCTTCGCCGCGCGCGCCGGCGGCGGTCCAGCGCTCGAAGAATTGTCCGATGCCGTGACGGGCAGATTCCCACGTGGAGCCCGGCTCGTTGCGGATAGCCACCAGCGGAGACAGCAGCGTGGCGCGCCAAGCGGGGACGAGGGATGATGCGAGTGCGATGCTCGCCACGATGACGGCGGACAGTATGAACGGCAGGACGCCGGGATCATCGATATGGAATTCGCGCATCAGCAACCAAGTGGCCGCTACCGCCGCGACGCAGCCGATGACGATGCCCCACGCCGCCATGCGCAGGCCGGAGCCCATCACCAGGGACAGCAGGTCGCGGCTGGTGGCGCCGAGCGCCATGCGCGTGCCCATTTCCACGGTCCGCTGCCGCATGGAGTAGGACACCACGCCGTAGGTGCCGAGCGTGGCCATGAGTAGCGCCGCGAAGGCGAAGAACCCCGTCACCGAGGAGGCCACCAATTTCAGAGCCTCCGATTCGCGGACAATCGCACTCATCATCTTGATTTCGTGGATGGGTTGCGCGGCGTTGACGCCCTGAATGGCACGCCGCACCGCCGGAATCAGCGTCTTCGGCGCCAGCGCGGAGCGCACTACGAAGTGCATGGGGTTGGTGGGCACAACCGCGGAGTACAGGTAAATCTCGGCCTCGGTGGGGCTGTCCAGGCCGCGGTTCTTTACGTCGCCGACCACGCCCACCACCTGAAAGCGATCTCCTTTCGGGCCATTGAAGTGGCCGTAAACGCCCACGGGATCGCGGTCCGGCCAGTAGCGTTTGACGGCGGCCTGGTTGATGACCACGGGCAGCAGTTTCTCCGGGTTGTCGCCATCCCTCAGAAAGCGGCCCAGGCGAAGCGGGATGCCGATGGTGCGAAAGTAGTCCCGGCTCACCACAAGCATGACGACGTCCTCGCCCCTGCTAGGCTTGGGCGACGCGCCTTCCTGATAGATCGTCGTGATGAAACAACACTGCAAGGGCAGTTGGTTCACCACGCCGGCGCCACGGACGCCGGGAATTGCCTGCACGGCGTCCAGCAGCCTGGTCTGATACGCGTACTGGCTTGGCTTACCGGGAATGCCTTCGGCGGCGAAACTAAGTTGGAAGGTGAGCAGGTTCGCGGGGTCGAAACCGGGCCAAACGCGCGTGACCCGGTAGAGTTCGGAAACCAAAACGGTGCTGACCGCCAGCAGCACGAAGGCGAGCGCGACTTCCGCGACCACGAAAGATCGCGACAGCCACGTGCTGCGGGCGCCCGCCGAGGCACGCACGCCTTCGCTCAGGACGTCATTCGGCAGTGTGCGCGCGGCCTGCCAGAGGGGCGCCATGCTGGCGAGCACGCACGTTACGAACGCCGTACCGATGGCGAACCCAATCGCCGGCCAACCCACCGCAATGAGGCCGGCGCGCGCACTGGCCTCGCTGCCATACGCCCCGATCGCGCGCACCAGCACGAAGCTGAACAACAGGCCACCCACCGCCCCTGCCGTGGACACCAACAACCCTTCGAGGATATATTGCAGCGCCAGTTGCCGCAGCCCCGCGCCCAACGCCACGCGCACGGCGGTTTCGCGGGCCCGCGCCACCGAGCGGGCAAGCAACAGACCGCCGACATTTGCGCAGGTGATGGACAGCAGGAGGAGCGCCGCGGCGAAGAGCAGCCATAGCGTCGGCCTGATTTCCTTGGTGGTCAGGCCATGCAGGCCGTCCACGCGGACAGTGTAGTTCCGGTGGGAAGCCGGGTCCCGGCCGGCGATCTCTCTGGCAATGCTTTTCGCCTCCCCGCTCGCCTGGGCAACGGTTGCGCCTGGCCGCAGGCGGGCGTAGCAGAAATTTCCGCCGTCTTTAACCGGTCCTGCGCCTAGCGGATCAAGCGGCATCCAGACATCGGTCTGTGCCTCGCTATAGACTCCCGCTAGCGGCAGGTTGAACCCAGGGGGCATGACTCCGGCGACCGTGTACATGCGACCGCTAAGGGTAATGGTCTTGCCGACGATGGAGACGTCCGCGCCCAAGCGCTGCCAAAGCCCGTGGGCAATCACGGCGACAGGCCCACCCGACAGATCGCGGAACCACCGTCCGATTCTCGGGTTGACTCCCAGGCTGTTGGCCAACCCGGGCGTCACATAGACTCCGTTCACGTACTGCGGTTGGCCCGGAGCGGTCAGGTTGAAGTTGGTGAACTGCATCCAACCGAAGACGTCGAAGCTGCGAATTCTCTGCTGGTACTCCCGCACGTCCTTCAGGTTCAACGACGACATCGGGTTGGGATTGTCGAGCGACCCGCCCAGGACCGACACGAACCGCTCGCCATGCGCGTACGGCAAGGGCGCCAACAGGAGGGAATGGATCACGGCATAGATGGAGGTAGCCGATCCAATACCGACCGTGAAGGCCACGACAACCAGGAACGCCGTCGCCTTGGCGCTCTTCCAGGACTGCCATGCCTGCGACAGAAACGGGGCCATGAGACAACTATCCTAGCTGACTGCGCCGCAACACGCCGGAGGCTCCCAAAAACACAACGGCCCCGCGAGCCGATACTCGAGGGGCCGCCGACTTACTTGGCTGCTTACTATGCTACGGCCTGAGCGACGCCGGCCTGATCCTTCAGAGCGGCGGCCTTATCCGTGGCTTCCCAGGTGAACGTATCTTCCGTCCGCCCGAAGTGGCCGAACGCAGCCGTCTTGCGGTAGATGGGACGCCGCAGGCGCAGCGTATCTATGATCGCGCGCGGCGTCAACAGGAAATTCGCGCGCACCAACTCCGTAAACTTCGCATCCGGAATCAGCCCCGTGCCGAACGTGTTCACCATCACGGACACCGGTTCCGCCACGCCGATGGCGTACGCCAACTGCACTTCGCAGCGCGACGCCAGCTTCGACGCCACGATGTTCTTGGCGATGTAACGCGCCATGTAGCACGCCGAGCGGTCGACCTTTGTCGGATCCTTGCCGCTGAACGCGCCGCCGCCATGACGGCCCATCCCGCCGTACGTATCGACGATGATCTTACGGCCCGTCAACCCCGTATCGCCGTGCGGACCGCCCACCACAAACCGTCCGGTCGGATTGATGTGGTACTTGGTCTGCTCATCCACCATGTCCGCCGGAACCACGACGTCGATGATGTGCTTCTGTACTTCCGCGCGCAGATCTTCGGTGGAAATGTCCGGGCAGTGCTGCGTGGAAATCACCACCGCTTCAATGCGCTTCGGCTTGTTGTCTACATACTCCACCGAAACCTGGCTCTTGCCGTCCGGCCGCAGGAAGTTCAGCAAGCCCTCCCGCCGGGCTTCGCTCAAGCGCCGGCACAGCTTGTGCGCCATCATGATGGGCAGCGGCATCAGTTCGGGCGTCTCATCGCAGGCGTACCCGAACATCAGTCCCTGGTCGCCGGCCCCGCCCGTATCCACGCCCATCGAAATATCGGGCGATTGCGACTGGATCAGGTTGTGCACCCCGCAGGTGTTGGAATCGAAGCCGTAGGCGGCGTCGTTGTAGCCCACGTACTCGATGGTGCCGCGCGCGATGCGCTGCACGTCCACGTATGTCTTCGTGGTGATTTCTCCGGCGACGATGCAGGTCCCGGTGGTGACCAGAACTTCACAGGCCACGCGGCCCATCGGGTCGTCCGTCAGGACCGCGTCCAGAACGGCGTCCGAAATCTGGTCGGCGATCTTATCCGGGTGCCCTTCGGTCACCGATTCCGACGTAAAAATGTGTCTTTGATTGTCTGCCAAGGGATTGTCTCCAGTCTTTCTAATAACGATAATTCTCAGCCTTGTACGGGCCTTCCACCGGCACGCCCAGATACTCGGCCTGCTTGGCCGTCAGGGTTGTCAGCTTGACGCCGATCTTTTCCAGGTGCAGGCGCGCCACCTCTTCATCCAGCTTCTTGGGAAGAGTGTACACACCCACTTTGTACGTGTCCTTATTCTTCCACAGATCGAGCTGTGCCAGCGTCTGGTTGGCGAAGCTGTTGCTCATCACGAAGCTCGGATGGCCCGTCGCGCAGCCCAGGTTCACCAGCCGGCCCTCGGCCAGGACGAAGATGCTGTCGCCGCCGGGGAACGTGTACATGTCTACTTGCGGCTTGATGTTGGTGCGTTTGGCCTCGCTCGCGTTGAGCAGGTCCATCTGGATTTCGTTGTCGAAATGCCCGATGTTGCAGACAATTGCCTGGTCCTTCATCTTCCGCATGTGCTCCAGGGTGATGATCTCGCAGTTGCCGGTGCAGCTCACGTAGATATCGCCGCGCCCCAGGGTGTCTTCGATGGTGGTGACTTCGAAACCTTCCATGGCGGCTTGCAAGGCGTTGATCGGGTCGATCTCGGTCACCCAGACCTGGGCCGAGAGCGCACGCAGGGCCTGGGCCGAGCCCTTGCCGACATCGCCATAACCGGCAACGCAGGCCACCT
>JAPKZC010000648.1:0-5783 GCA_026394025.1 Candidatus Solibacter sp. | reverse complement strand
CGTACCCGCAGATCACGGCGACCTTGCCCGCTACCATGACGTCGGTAGCGCGCTTGATGCCATCGGCCAGCGATTCGCGGCAGCCGTAGAGGTTGTCGAACTTGCTCTTGGTCACCGAATCGTTGACGTTGATGGCCGGCACCAGCAGCTTGCCCTGTTCCTGCATCTTATAAAGACGATGCACGCCGGTGGTGGTCTCTTCGCTGACGCCGCGCCATGCCTTTACCATTTTGTGCCAGCGCTGAGGATCTTCCGCGTACACCTTCTTCAGCAGATCCTTGATGACCTTCTCTTCGTGGGCTTCCGACGGGCTGTTGACCCAGTCGCTGCCGTTTTCGAGTTCATACCCTTTGTGGAGCAGCAGCGTCACGTCGCCGCCGTCGTCCACCACCAGCTCCGGACCGTTCCCGCCGGCGTGGCTCACCGCCTGATAGGTGCACCACCAGTACTCTTCGAGGCTCTCGCCCTTCCAGGCGAACACTGGCACACCCGCCGCGGCAATGGCCGCGGCCGCGTGATCTTGCGTGGAGAAGATGTTGCAGCTCGCCCAGCGCACAATGGCGCCGAGATCCACCAGCGTCTCAATCAGGACGGCGGTCTGAATGGTCATGTGCAGCGAACCCGTGATGCGCACGCCGGCCAGCGGTTTGGATTCGGCGTACTTCCTGCGGATCGACATCAGGCCGGGCATTTCGAACTCGGCGATGTTGATCTCCTTGCGGCCCCATTCGGCCAGCGAGAGATCTGCCACTTTGAACTCGGCGGCGGTTTGGTTGACTGTTGCGGTGCCCATCTTTTGTATGTCTCCAATCACCTTCGTATCAATAAATCTTGATACATTGATATTAACCACATTTTCACTATGGCGTCAATCCTGAAATCCCTACGGCTGGCGGCGGACCCCAATCGCCTGCGCGTCCTGCTCCTTCTCGAACAGGAGGAACTGTCCGTGGCCGAACTCCAGGAGGTTCTGTCCAGGGGCCAGAGCCAGATTTCCACCCACCTGTCCCAACTCAAGCAGGCGGGGCTGGTGGACGACCGCCGCACCGGGAAGAACGCCTTCTACCGCCTCACCGCGTCCACCGAGTTGATGGAGCTTTTCCGCCAGGCCGCGGTGGAGATTCCCGAAGCCGGGCAGGATCAGGACGCCCTGCGCCTCGTCCTCAGTAAGCGCCGCGACAACATGCGCCGCTACTTCGACGAGTTGGCCGGCAAGTTCGGCCGCCAGTACGTACCGGGACGCTCCTGGAAAGGTGTCGCCGAGGCGTTATTGAAGCTGATGCCGCCGATGGTGATTGCAGATCTCGGCGCCGGCGAGGGCACCATCTCGCAGCTGATGGCGCAGCGTGCGAAGAAGGTCATCGCCATCGATAATTCGGAAAAAATGGTGGAATTCGGCGCCGAGTTGGCGCGCAAGCACGAAATCGCAAATCTGGAATACCGGCTGGGCGATCTGGAAGACGTGCCAATCCGCAGCGGCACGGTGGATCTGGCGTTCCTCAGTCAGGCGCTGCACCACGCGGTCCATCCGGAGCGGGCCATCGCCGAGGCGTGGCGCATCCTCAAGCGCGGCGGGCGCATCGCGATCCTCGACTTAAGCCGGCATCACTTTGAAGAGGCCCGGGAAATGTACGCCGACCTGTGGCTGGGCTTCACCGAGTTAGAGATCGAACGGTACCTGAAGGCGGCGGGTTTCAAGAACGTGGAGACCGCCGTGGTGTACCGCGAGCAGGAAGCTCCCCACTTCGAGACGATGCTGGCCACGGGAGAGAAGTAGGATACGCCGCTCACGCAACGTCAGCCCCGGTCGTGTGAGGTCCTCGCGTGCTTACTCCTGCCGTACGATCGGCATCCGCCAACCGGTGCCGAAGGCGCGCGACGTCACCTTCAGAACCGGGGCAGCCTGTTTTCTCTTGAACTCCGCGATGCGCACCAGGCGGAGCACCCGGCGGACCGTGTGCTCATCGTAGCCTTCCGCGATGATCTCCTCCGCGCTGCGGCACTGCTCCACATGTAATTCCAGAATCTCGTCCAGCAGATCGTAGGGCGGCAGGCTGTCCTGGTCGGTCTGATCCGGCCGCAGCTCGGCCGAAGGCGCCTTCGTGATGGTCGCTTCCGGAATCGCCCTGCCACGCTGGTTGCGCCAGCGCGCCACCCGGTACACCATCGTCTTCGGCAGGTCCGCAATCACCGCCAGCCCGCCGTTCATGTCGCCGTACAGCGTGCAGTACCCCACCGACATCTCGCTCTTATTTCCCGTAGTCAGCAGTAGCGACCCGAACTTGTTGGAGAGCGCCATCAGCAGATTGCCGCGGATGCGCGATTGGATGTTCTCCTCGGTCACATCCGCGTTCAAGCCGGCGAAGGCGTCCGCCAGCACGCCGTCGTAGGTCTTCATGATGTCCGAAATCGGCAGCAGCATGGTCTGGATGCCCAGGTTCCCCGCCAGTTCCACCGAATCGCCGATGCTCCCCTGGCTCGAAAAGCGCGAAGGCATAATGACACCCAGGACGTTGTTCGGACCCATGGCATCGGCCGCAATCGCCGCCGTCAGCGCGGAATCGATTCCGCCGGAGAGCCCCAGCAGAACCTTGCCGAATCGCGTCTTGCGGGCATAATCGCGCACCCCCAGCACCAGCGCGTTCCAGACCTCGGCCTCGGGCAGAAAATCGTCGCTGGCAATCTCACCCGTCCCGGCCAGCAGATCTACCGTCAGCACGTCGTCTTCAAAGCCTTTGGCGCGCGCAAACAGGTTCCCCCGCGCATCGAAGACGCTGCTGCGGCCGTCGAAAATCAGGTCGTCGTTGGCTCCCACCTGATTGACGATCGCCACCGGCAGACTGTACTTCTGCGCCATGTGCCCCAGCATCTCCTCGCGCAACACGTGCTTGCCCACCGTAAATGGCGACGCCGAGAGATTCACAATCGCCTGCGCGCCCGCTTTGGCCAGGGCCAGGATCGGATCCTGGTGATAGCGCCGCCGTTTCCAGAAATCGCGGTCGTTCCAGACGTCTTCGCAGATGCTGATGCCCAGCCGCACGCCGTTCAACTCCAGAAGTTGCGTTCCCTGGAACGGCTCGAAGTAACGGTCTTCATCGAAGACATCGTAGGTCGGCAAGAGCGATTTGTGGAACGCCTGCCCCACCGCACCGTCGCGCAACAGCACCGCGCTGTTGTACAAGGGGCGCCCCACGTCCGAGGGGTTCGGCGTTGCCACGCCCACCAGCAGCGGCGGCGCGTCCTTCAGTTCTCTGGCTATGTGCAGCAGCTTCTCACTGCCCCGCCGAATGAAGCCCTGGTTCATCAGCAGATCCCGCGGAAGATAGCCCATCAACGCCAACTCGGGCGTGACCATGAGGTCCGCGCCCTGAGCCTGTGCCACCTGTGCCGCACGGACGATCAGCGCGGAGTTTCCATCCAGGTCGCCGGCCGTTGGATTGATTTGAAGGAGCGCTAGACGCAAGCCAGTGTACCTGCCTCGTATCGATGAAATTCAGAGCCGAATTCCTGCGAAGACCGAGGGCTTGCCTTAGTGTAACAACAAGCCCCATTTTCCGCCTCCGACATAGTGGGAGTTGGCCGTGGATCTCGCCCCCGGTCCCCTGGTTTCCGTCGTTACGCCGTCCTTCAACAGGGCGCGCTATCTCCCGGAAACCCTCTTCGCCGAGTGGCCGGCCACGCCACTCCGTAAGCTCCTGGCGTAAAACGCGGGTCCATCCGAGCGCCGCCCGGCCCCCCCCGCCCTACGTGACCCACACCAGATACACCACGTAGCAAAGCACCGCCCCAACCCCTGCCGCCATCAGTCCCGAGAACCGCCGCTTCGCCAAAAAGAAGATCAGCGCCATGCCTGTGACCGAGACGAACGTCATCAGCACCGCCGAGAGATCGATCAGCAGTTTCCACGCGGGGCCCGTGTCGCGCCCCTTATGCAGATCGTTGACGATGGCTCCCCAACCCATCCGCGTCTCCGTCACTTCGTAAGTTCCGGCATCCCGGTCGATGAAGGTGTCCGCCGTGTATCCCGGCCCCTTGAAGGACACCGAGCACTGCGCGTCGTCCACCCGGAAATCGCTTAGCGCGGCCTTGATCCCGTGAACTTTTCGCAGTTGTTCCACAACTTCCAACTTGCTTACCTCTTTTCCATCCGCCGGGCGCAGCCACGCCCGTCGCATCGTACCCTTGTATTGGAACGTCTTCTGCTGGTGCGTGAACCACTCGATGTGATTCACCGTCAGCCCCGTCACTGCAAAGAAGAACAGGATGGCGAAACTCACCATCGAGAGGTATATGTGCAGCCAGCGCGACCACGTGACGAGGCGCTTCTTCCAGACGTGCTTCCAATCGAAAACATGAGGGTGCGCCACCGCCGGCGCCTCGCGGACCATCATCTCAATGTACCTTCTTGCCGTAATCGATCGACGCGCCGGCCACTTCCTCGTTCGGCGGCAATTGAACCTGCCTGGGCACGCCCGTGAAATCCATCTCCTGCCGCATCACCTGATAGGTGCCGTGTTCGCGCGTCACCTCGATGCATACCGTGTACTTGCCCGCTCTCACAGGCTTGCCCGCGTTGTCCTTGCCATCCCATTTCAATGAGTACTTTCCCGGCGGCCGCGTGGCGCTCGAAACCGACGCCGTGATGTCGTTGCCCTCGGCCATGGCGCGCATACGGTCGTCCCGATTCCAGGCGCGCAGTTCCGGCAACCAGCGGGCCTTGTCAAACCAGAGCCCGATGGTGCGCACCGGGAGCTTGTCCTTATCCTCGATCCATGCCGCCACGTAGGGCCGGCGCGCGCGCATCCCGTCCAGGCGGGCCAGTTCCAGATTGATCGTCAGTTCGAACGAGGCGTCCCATGCCCCGGACGGCCCTACCTGGTCGGCTGCCGCCGCCGGCGCGGGTTTCGCCGCGAACCCAGGCGCAAATCCCGGCGCCATCCCCAATTGCGGCGTTTCCAAAGCCCGCCAACCGGCGCTCTCCAGCCGGTTCCCATTTCTCTCCACCAGCAGGTACTCCACCCCCGGCATGCCCGCTGCCAGACGCCGGCTCTCCTCTGGAGTCAGCACGCAGAAGGCTGTCGCCAGCGCACCCGCTTCCGCCGCGTCCGCCGCCACCACGGTGGAGCTGATTACGTGATCCACCGGCTGACCGGTGCGCGGGTCCACGATGTGCGAGTAGAATCGGTCCCCAATCCGCACGCCGCGCCGGTAGTTGCCGCTCGTGGCCACCGCGCGGTCCCGCACCACAAGTTGCGCGATCGGCGCGCTGTTCTCCGCGTCCGCCAAGGGGTCGGCGATGTTCACCGGCTCCGTCCACGCGCCGCGGACCACAATGTCGCCGCCGATATTGACCACCACGCCGGTCACGCTCCCCGCTGCCAGCACCGCGTCGGCCGCGTATCCTGCGATGTAGCTCTTGGCGAAGGAATTCAGCGCCAGCGGCGTATCGCTGAGATGCGTCGCCTTACGCGCCGCGGCGTCCAACCGCCAGTGGCGCTGCCGCACCGCGGCCACCGCCGCCGCAAGCTCCGGCGCCGTGGGCAGACGCTTTGCCGCCGCGGCCGTCTTCCAGACGCGGCCCACCGCCTCCGCCGACGCGTCCAGAGCGCCGCCGGTGCGTTCCCGCCACTGGTCGAAAAGTCCCAGCACTTCGAACAACTCGGGCGATACCTTCACCGCTTGCCCCGACGTCCGCATCCACTGGCTGAACTCGCTCTGCGGGTCGTAGGCGCTGAGGATTTTCGACTGACGGTCGATCTCCGCGAGCGCCGCCGCCTCCCCGC
>JAPKZC010000284.1 GCA_026394025.1 Candidatus Solibacter sp. | reverse complement strand
TTGGCCCACGTGCTGGGAGTGGTGCAGAGTTCGGATAATCAGCCCACGCAACAATCGAACATGGTCTATGAGGATCTGGCCACGCAGGTGAATGCGGAATTGAAAAAACTCGACGGTTTGGTGGCCGCCGATCTGGCGGCCACCAACAAGCTGATCCGCGATGAAAACGTGCCGGCCGTGCAGGCGCCGCCGAAAAAGCCCGTGCAGTAGCGGTTTACGCCACTGCCGTCATGGGGAGCTCGATGGTTTGCCGGACTTCCTGCATGAGACGCTCGAGCCCGGCCCGCTCCGCTGCTGGGATATCGGCGACGGCCAGCAGCGCCTTCGCCGTCAAATAGTCCTTGGCCGCATCGCGGTAAGCGCCGCGACCGGCGAGCCTGCGGGAGCGTTTCAGTTGTCTCGCAACCAGGGTGCACAACTCCTGGTCCGTCTTGGCGCGAAGCCGTGCGAGCGCGGTTTCCATCGAGTCCTCCATATTTGTCTACTTATATAGACGTATGCCGGAGGGATTTCGATCAGGAAAAACAGCGAAAAGCGTGAGGCGAATTACCTATTGCGCTAACGCAGCCTCGACGGCCTTGACCAATTCCGCCGCTTCGGGCGTGACGGCCGACTCGAAACGATTGATTACATTGCCGTTCTTGTCGACCAGGAACTTGGTGAAGTTCCACTTGATCTCGCCGCCCGTTTTGGCTGACGCATCCGTCAAGTACTGATACAGCGGCGTCTTGTCCGCGCCCTTCACCGAGACCTTGCTCATCAGCGGGAAGGTGACGTTGTAGTTACGGCTGCAAAACGTCTTAATTTCTTCGTTGGAACCCGGTTCCTGCCCGCCGAAGTTGTTCGCCGGCACGCCCACAATCACCAAGCCCTTATCCTTGTAAGTCTTGTAGAGTTTCTCCAGGCCGGCGTACTGCGGCGTATAGCCGCATTTGCTGGCCACGTTGACCAGCAGCACCACCTTGCCTTTGAAGGACGAGAGCGGCGTGGAGGCGCCGTCAATCGAACTCAGCGTGAAATCATAAACGCTCGAAGCACCGAAGGCCATCGCCCCGATGGCCAAACCCAGCAGCATCAGTTTCATCATGTGAACCAGGATAGCGCACTACTATCAGCGGCCGATCAGTCGGCGGGGACATTGAACTTGTCTCCGGTGTCGGCAACCCATTGTCTGAGGCGCTGGGTGAGGCGGCGGCGCTCGGCACGGTAGCGATTGTTGTGGGCCAGATTGGCTTGCTCGTAGGGATCTTCGTTGAGATTGAAGAGCAGCCAGCTGATGTTGTCGAAGCAGGCGTATTTCCAGCCGTCGCGGGTGACTACGCCGCGGTAGGGCTTGTTGACCGAGTCGGCGTGGCCGGTGGGGACGACAGTCTGCAGGTAGGCCGAGTCCGGGAGCTCGGGCAGGGGAGCGGATGCCTGGCGCAGGCGGAAGGCGGAGAAGTCCCGCCCCTCCATCCAGGCCGGCTTCCCGATGCCGCAAAGGCCGCGGGTGGTGGGGGCGATATCGGGGGCGTTGATCAGCACAGGAAAGCGTCCGGTCTGGTAACCCTCGTAGGAAGGTGTGGCGCCGGTGATGAAGAACGGGACGCGGATGGACTCCTCGTGGGCGGTCATCTTGCGGAACTGGCCTTGCGAGCCGAGCATGTCGCCGTGGTCGGAAAAGAAGACGACGTGCGTGTTGAAGGCGATGCCCTCTTCCTGGAGCGTCCTCATCACGCGGTTGAGGTTGAAATCGAGGTTCTCCACCATGGCGTAGTAGCCGGCCATCTCGCGGGCGGCGAGTTCGCGAATGGCGGGAACCAGGGGGACGTTGGGGCGGAACTGTATGTTGCCGGCGGACCACCGCTGGCGGTATTCGGGTGGCGCCACGTAGGGGTCGTGGGGAGGCTGGACGGAGCAGGCGGCGAAGAAGGGTTTGCCCTGGCCGTTGCGTTGGGCGGCGGCCTGCTCTTTGACGTATTTGATGAGAAGGTCGGTGAGGCAATCGGTTTCGTAGCCGGGGAGGCGGTAATGGAAGGCGTCTTTGCCGGCGCCGCCATGGACCCAGCAGTCGTATTGCGAGTTGTTGTTTTCGTAGCCAACCCAGTGGTCGAAACCGCCGCGTTTGTTGGGGTCGGTGATGAAGTGAGCGGCGCGGCCTTGCGACTCCTGAAAGCCGCCGAGGTGCCATTTGCCGATGTAAGCGGTGTGGTAGCCGGCCTCCTTAAGAGGTTGCGCGATGGTGGGCTGCCCGTCGGGAAGCGGATACTGGTGGCCGACCACGGCGTGGTGCGGGTAGCGTCCGGTGAGCAGGGAGCCTCGGAACGGGCAACACAGCGGGAAGCCCGCTACCGCGCCGGTAAACTGCACGCCAGACGAGGAGAAGTTGTCGATGGTGGGAGTGCGTGCGTTGGGGTCGCCGTTGCAGCCGAGGGCCTGTGCGCGGTGCTGATCGCCGAAGAACCAGATGACATTGGGCTTGTCGCCCGGCCTGCGGACGGCCGGCGGCTGGGTGACCGATGACTGCATGGCGGCAGTGGCTGCCGGTACGGCAGAGGTGGACAGCAGGAAGTTGCGGCGGTTCATGATTTCTACTCTTCCCCAGTAGAGTAACTCGATGCCGGCCCGGCGCACTGGGAGAAAGTGCTGTGACGCTACTGCTTTGTCCGGCCGTCCGCGCTCATTTCCGGGGGGGTGACTGGCTTGTCGTCGCCATAGGTGGCCACCAGGTATTCCAAGAGCGCGTCGCGGTCCGTGTACTTCGTGCCCCATCCCGCCATCTTGTCGAGTTCCTTGCTCCACCCGGCGCGGCTCAGGCGGTTGGTATGAATGATGCGCAGGCTGTGACACGGCAGGCAGGTGCGCTGCTCTTCCTTTTGCCCCTTTTCGATGGTGGCCTGGTCGGCGGCCCCGGCAGCGAGGGCAGACGCCAGCAACAAGAGCGCGGTGCGCATCATGCTTTCTCCACGGTGACGCCGACGCGGTCGATGCCATTCCACAGGTAGCCCGAGGGGTTCCACGGCGGCACGATGGGCTGCACACGTCCGGCGGTATCCGTGGCGCGCGACATGACGGTATAGTAGCCGGGTTCCTGGGGCGTCCAGTTCAGGGTGAACAGGCGCCAGGCGAAGGGCAATTTCTGCGCCGAAAGCTGCGCGTTCCGCCAGCGCGCCCCGCCATCGATTGAGACTTCGACGCGCTCCACGGCGTTCTCGCCCGCCCAGGCGAAACCGCGGATCACGATCGGGCCCAACACCGCCTTGCTCCCATCCTCCGGCGCGGTCAGGGTGGATTTCACCGGCATGCCTTCGATGACTTCCAACTCCACCGGTCGCGCGGCAGTGCCGGGCGGCAGATGGTACTTGGGGTATCGATAGCCCGGGTTCATGAAGAACCCGCCGCTCTCCTTGGCCACCGGCGCCAGACGGACCACCCACTTCACCCAACTGGTGCCATCCCAACCGGGGACGATCAGGCGCGCCGGAAACCCGTGGATATCGGGCGATTGGCCGTTCATCTTGAGCGCCAACAAAGTGGCCGGATGCAGTGCCTTTTCCATGGGCATGGAGCGCACGAAATCCGGCGTCTGCATCACTCCGGTGTCGGCGCCATCGATTTCCAGGAACCGGGCCGCTGGGTCGACGCCGGCGAGTTTGAGTACGTCGCTAAGGCGCGGGCCGCTCCATTCGGCGTTGCCCACCGCGCCGCGCCCCCACTGTATGCCGGGCAGTTTCGGAGTGTAGAAGGCGCGTCCGTTGCCGGTGCATTCCAGGGTTGCCGGAAGCGTGTGCTGCGGCAGGTTTTGCAGGTCGGCGAGAGACACCTGAAGCGGTTTGGAAACCAGGCCCGTGAGGTTCAGACGGTACGCGGCGGGGTCCACGGCCGCGGGGCGGGGAAGGTGCTGGCGAACGAAGAACGCATCGATGGGCGTGACCCAGCTATCGAAGTATTTGACCGGAGTCTCCAGATCCTCGGGACGGTCGTTGTGCAGGATCATGGGCCGCTTGCCGGGGACCGCGGGAGTGTCCGCGCCCTTGACTTTCCGGGCTGCCGCCGCGGCCAGAAGCGCGGCGAAGACTTGACGCCGGTTTGATTGCATTGCGCTACAGCCTACGACAAAGTGAGCGTGACTTTGGTCAGGGTGCGCGGCTTGTCGGGGTCGAGGCCCTTGTGCACGGCCAGGCAGGCGGCGAAGATCTGCGCGGGGACGATGTACGGAATCGGCGTCAGGATTTCCTTGACGCGGCGCGGCAGGCGGATGACCCTGGTTGCGCAGCGGGCGACTTCGCGGTTGCCCGAGTCGGTGATGGCGACGATCTCGGCCTGCAAGCCTTGCAGCTTGGCGAGCGTTTCGCCGATGGAGGGCCACGTCTTGCCGGGAGGGGCGAGCGCGAAGACCGGGAAGTTCTGTTCGACGAGGGCGATGGGGCCGTGCAGGAAATCGGCCGAGGAGAAGCGCTCCGCCACGACGTAGCAAGTCTCCATCAGCTTCAACGCCATTTCGAAAGCATTGGAGTAATTCAGCCCGCGCCCCACCACGACGCTATGGCGCATGAAGCGGTAGCGCTCGCTGAGGGCGTCGATCTCGGGCTCCAGCGTCAGCGTGGCGCGGACCACGTCCGGGATGCGCTCCAGGTCGGCGATCTTGACCCCGCCGCCGAGCGCATAAGCGAGCAGGTACATCATGAGCATCTGGCCGGTGTAGGTTTTAGTGGCGGCGACGCTTTTTTCGCGGCCGGCGCGCACCAGGAAGACGTGCTCGGCGATGCGCGCCATGGCGCTTGCGCTCTCGTTGGTGATGCCCAGGGTCAGCGCGCCCTGCCGGCGCGCGCGCTCCAGCACGAGGTTGGTGTCGGTGGATTCGCCGGATTGGGAGATCCCGACCACCAGCGCATTGCGATAGTCGA
>JAPKZC010000793.1 GCA_026394025.1 Candidatus Solibacter sp. | reverse complement strand
GCGCCAGCACTGTACGCACCTCGCTGCGCGCCGCCGCCGCCCGGCATTCCACCAGCGCTCCCGCGAAATCCACCCCGGGCAGCAGATCGATCTCCACATACTCCCCGCTGCGCCAGTAGCACGAAACCTGCAGTATCGCCGGCCCGCTCAGCCCGCGATGCGTGAATACCAGTTTCTCGCGGAACCTGCGCCCCGTCACTTTCGCCGTCACGTCCGCCGAGACCCCCGCCATGCCGGCAAAACGCTCGCCGTCCAGTCCGCCGAACGTAAACGGTACCAGCGCGGGATGGCATTCCACAATGTGCAGCCCGAACTGCCGCGCCACCGCGTAGCCGAACGGCGTGGCGCCCATCTTCGGAATCGACAGCCCGCCCGTCGCGATCACCAGCGCCCCGCACTGGTACACCCCGCGGGACGTCTCCACCCCAAACCCACCGCCGGGTGTCCCGCCAATCCCGGCCACGGCGCATGACGTCTCGATGCGCACGCCCGCCGCCGCGCACTCCGTCTCCAGCATCTCCACGATGTCGCTCGCCGCCCGGTCGCAGAACAACTGCCCGAGCGTCTTCTCGTGGTAGGCGATGCCGTGCCGCTCCACCATGGCGATGAAGTCGCGCGGTGTGTATCGCGCCAGCGCGGACTTGGCGAAGTGCGCGTTTGCCGACACAAAGTTCTCCGCCGTGGCGTGCCGGTTGGTGAAATTGCAGCGCCCGCCGCCGGAGAGCAGGATCCTGCGCCCGACCCTCGGATTGTGCTCCAGCACCACCACGCGCCGCCCGCGCTTGCCCGCCTCAATGGCGCACATCAGTCCGGCGGCGCCCGCCCCGATGATCACCGCGTCCGCCGTTTCTCGCGCCATCCCCTTACATTCTGGCAGAGCGGCGCGGTATGCTGGCTTCGAATGACCCACAAGGTTCTGATTGTCACCGGTGACGGCGGCGATAGCTACGAAGCGCTGTACGCCTGCCAGAGATTTCAGGAGGCGCACTGGGAACCTGTGATCGCGGCGCCTTCGCGGCGCCGGCTCCACATGGTCTTCCACGATACCGAGCCCGGCTGGGATACCTACGTGGAACGCCCCGGTCAATCCGTGGACGCCCACATTGCCATCACTGCCGTCTCGGCCAAGGAATTCGCCGCCATCGTCATCCTGGGCGGACGCGCTCCCGAATCCCTGCGCAACGATGCCAGCTTGCTCTCGCTGGTGCGCGAGTTCACCGCCCAGAACAAGTGCGTCTGCGCCATCGGGCCCGGCATCCAGATACTGGTGGCGGCGGGTCTGACCGGCGGGCGCACGGTCACCGGCAGTCAGCACGCCTGCGTGGAAGTGGAACGCGCCGGTGGCACCTATAGCGAGAAGATGGCGGTTCGCGATGGCCGCATGATTACCGCGCAATCCTGGAAGGCGCACCCCGAGTTCTACCGCGAAGTCTTCGCCGCCCTCGAGACCCCGAAATGAAGCCCGGTCTGCATGGCCTGGTGCTGGCGTCGATCCTGGCCGGCGCTGCCGCCGCACAGCCTGCCCTGAAACTGGTATGGTCCGATGAATTCGACCGTCCGGGCCCACCGGACCCCGCCCGCTGGACCTACGAAACCGGGTTTGTACGCAACCAGGAGTTGCAGTGGTATCAGGCCGCCAATGCCTGGTGTGAGAACGGCCTGTTGATTATCGAAGCGCGCCGCGAGCACCGGGCCAACCCCAACTACCTAACCGCCAGTCCGGATTGGAAGCGCATGCGCGAGTTTGCCGAATACACCTCCACCAGCCTCACCACCAAGGGTGTCCAGAGCTGGCGCTACGGCCGCTTCGAAATGCGCGCCCGCATCGATACCCGCGCCGGCCTCTGGCCCGCCTTCTGGACGGTCGGCGTGGACCGCCCGTGGCCCTTCAATGGCGAGATCGACATCATGGAATACTATCGCGGCACGCTGCTGGCGAATTTGATCTGGGCCGGCCCGCAACGCCCGGCGTCATTCACGCGCCGCAAGCCTATCGCGTCCTTCGACGACCCGGAGTGGTCCGCCAGGTTTCACGTGTGGCGCATGGATTGGGATGAGAACCGGATCGTGATCACGGTGGACGGGCAGGTGCTCAATGAGAGCGACCTGAATCAAGCCGCCAACCCCGACGGCAAGAACGGTTTCCGCCAGGCGCACTCCATCATTCTGAATCTGGCCATCGGCGGCACCGCCGGCGGAGATCCGTCCGAAACCAGGTTCCCCGCGCGCCTCGAAGTCGATTACGTGCGGGTCTATCAATAACGCGCCGCACGCCTGCCCGATCTCGATTACGATAGAGAAATGGCCCAAGGTATGTTCGACGTGGTATGCCCCTGCTGCGATGCCGTTCTGAAGATCGATCCGGAAACGTGCGCCGTAATTGCTCACACGGTTCCGGTGAAGGCTCCCCTAATCGACGATCTTGCCGCCGAAGTGGCCAAGCTCAAAGGTGCGGGCGACCGGCGCGAGCAGCTCTTCCAGAAGCAGTCTGAGGCCGAGAAGTCGCACGGTAAGGTGCTCGAAAAGAAGTTCGACGATCTCTTCAAGCGCGCCAAGGAAAACCCCGACGTCAAGCCCCCCACGCGGGATATCGACCTGTAGGC
>JAPKZC010000161.1:417-6620 GCA_026394025.1 Candidatus Solibacter sp. | reverse complement strand
GAACATCACACGGCTGCTTCTCAGGTACTGCTCGATTCCTCCGCCGTTGGCGATGTACAGCGCGCGCAACTCTCCCCGCATCACCAGCCGGTCGAAGCCACACAAAATACCGTCTACCTTGTCGGCAAACTTCGCGATAACCTGCTTCATGGCGTTCCTTTCTTCTCCGGTGCGTGTCTGGATAACACTACATCGTACGAAGATTCGGAACGCCTCTTCAATTTGGTTGCGGCTCTGCCGCGCTATGCCTCTGCGTTGAACTGACTCTCTCAAGACTCCACTCACCTCTCGATGACGCAGGCGATGTCGCGCGCCACGCCTTCCAGGTCGCGGTGCTCCACCAGTTGGGCGAAGATCTCTTCAAGCGAGGGGACTTTTGTCAGGTCGCGCAGCCGCTCCACCGAATCCGCCGCCATGATGCGCCCGCGATAGATGATGATCACCTGGGCGCAGACCTTCTCCACCACTTCGAGCACGTGCGATATATAGAGGATCATCTTGCCGCGGCGCGCCAGTTCGGTGAGCAGGTGCTTGAAGAGCACTGCGGAAGTGACGTCGATCCCGGAGAGCGGTTCGTCGAGGATCAGCACGTCGGGGTCATGCAGCAGCGCGGCGGAGATCAGGATGCGCTGCTTCATGCCCTTGGAGTAGGCGGAGATGGGCGCGTGGCGGTACGAATGTAGCTGGAAGAGCGAGAGCAGATCGTTGGCCTTGCGTTCCACCTCGCGGGGCGGCATCCCGCGCAGGCAGCCGATGAGTTGCAGGTACTCTAGACCGGTCAAGTAGGAATAGAGGATGGCTTCCTCGGGCACGTAGCCCAGGCGGCGCTTGAAAGCGATCAGGTCGTCGCGGATATCCTTGCCGTCGAGCAGGACTTTGCCGGCGCTGGGCTCGATGAGAGCGGTGATAATCTTGACGGTGGTCGATTTGCCCGAGCCGTTGGGACCGAGGTAGCCGGTGACCTCTCCCGGCCGTAGGGTGAAACTCACGTCGTTGACCACCGGGATGTTGCGATAGTACTTCGTCAGTCCTGCGATTTCCAGCATGGCGATGCTCCTTAACGGGTGGCGAGGCCGAGCGTGCGGACGATGGGCTCCGCCGGATCTTCGAAATCGAGCACGGGATTGGGGCCGAGCATTTTTCTTCCCGAGCGCGAGACAGCGATGTAGAGGGCCCCGGCGAGCGCAAAGAAGGCGAGCGCCAGGACGGGGCTGTGCGTGAGCCGGGCTTCGAGGGCGCGCATGGTGCTGCTATAGGCGCTGAAGCCGAAGATGTACATCACGCCGAGAAAGACCAGGTTGACCTTGCCGGGAAGATGCGCGCAGGTGAACGCGACCTTGCGGAAGCCGAAGAACATGACTTCCATCAGCAGCACCGAGGTGGTGATGCCGTACGCCAGGTGGAACAGGGCGGCGGCCGGCGGGAAGTAGGCGAACTCCATGGGCGCCATGAGTAGGAACAGGGGCAGGATGGCGCAGACCAGGATCCACTTGCGCGTGGCCGCGAGATACGCCTGCGCACCGTTGATTTCGCTGAGTTGGAAGGTCCAGTTCGCGCTCAATTCGGCCGGGAAGTTGAAGGCGGCGCGCAGGCCGGAGACCAGGAGGAAGGAAAGCGTGAGCGGCAGGATCATGAGCCCTGACGGGCCGGAGCCGAAGGTCATGACCTCGTAGGCGGCGCCGAATCCGCCGTAAGTCGCCAGGAAGAGACGGTGTTTCAGGCTGCGCGTGATGGTCTGCGAGATGAAGTGGAAGACGGCGTATTCCACCGGGTTGCGGAGCAGCGTGCGGCCCAGCAGCCGGTCGAAAGCGGTACGCAGACGGCCCGGGCCCGCCGTGGCGGGGGGCGTGGTCTCCAGCACCCGGCGGGCGTGGCCGCGGTAGCCGGGGAGGAAGGTGAGCAGGAACAGCGTCGCAGCGCACCAGAGAGCGCGCGTGGCAAAGACGCCCAGTTCGCGCAGCGGCAGATTGTGCGTGGCGGGCCGTATATTTTCGTAAAAACCGGAGAACCAGAAACCGGGGAACCAGTACAGCCAATCGGGATGATGGGCGGCCACCCATGGTATGCGGAAAGCGACCAGGGGGGTCAGGAACAGGTTCATCACCAACAGCGCCATGAGGATGGTCTGCACCGCGACGGAGACGCGGCGGTACAGCCATCCGCGAAGGAAAGTGATCAGCAAGCCATGCAGCGCGGCGGTTGCGAGGGCGGCGAAGAGACCGCTCGCCAGGACGGCGGTGACGTGGGCCCAAAGGATGCCGAAGAAGTCATTGCCGCCATCCACACCGGGCCAGAGCAGCACGCTGAAGAAGTTCACGTCCAGCAGGAAAATACCAAGGAAGATGGCGAGCGCGGCGGCCTTGGCCAGGAAGAGAGTCGAGAGGCGAACCGGCAGCGGAGTCAGTACCTGGTAGTCGCGGCGGTCGGGGAAGAGCGCGTTCCATTCGAAGACCATGAGGAAGCCCATCACGGTCATGGAGAACGATATGAACATGTAGCGTGCCGCGACCAGGTTCCATCCGGTGAGGGTGAGCGGGCGGAACACGAGAACGAAGAAAGCGCCGGGGGTCGCCAAAATGCCGAGCGCCTGCGTGACTCCAACTTCGGGCTCTCCCTGAGGAGAGAGCGACTCGGTATCGAAGAAGCGGCCGAAGAAGTGGCGCACCAGGGTGCCGAAAATTCCGGGTGCCTGCGAGCTGTGCTGCCGTTCCATGACTGTTTGGACACCGCGGAGGGGTACGTAGTGCCCGTGGTGCGAGTTAGGTAGAGTTTTTCCGCCATGCAGCCGATAAGGTCCATAGGTATGGGTGCATTCCTCCGCAGCTCAGTGCTTGTCCTGCTCCTGGTGGGGGCGATACCCGGGCAGCGCTACAGCTTCAAGGAGTACGGACAGGATGCAGGTCTCTCCAACCTGGAGGTTTAGCAGGATAGTGCCGGATTCCTGTGGGTGGGCACGGAGAATGGTCTGTTCCGCTACGATGGCCGGCAGTTCCGCGCGTATACGAAGGCGCAGGGCCTGCCTTCGGTGCAGATTGCGGCGCTGCACCAGACGGCGGATGGCGAAATCTGGGCCGGTACCGCTCAGGGGCTGGCGCGGCTCAAAGGGGAGGTTTTCGAGACGGTCCGGTCCGGGCCGGGTAACGGCGCCCTCGCCATCGCTTCGGATACGCGTGGCAATCTCTATGTCGGAACCAGCCGTGGCCTATTGGTGGCGCCGCCGGCCGGCGCGCGAGGAAAGCGCGAGCGCGAGTTTCGCCTGCACGCGGTTGCCGCCGATCCTAAGGGCCCGCAGCAAGTCTGGGGAATTGCTGTCGAGTCTCCCGAGCTCGTGTGGTACGGCTGCGGGTTAGGCATCTGTCTGCTGGAGGCGGAACGCGCCAGGCCGCTGGTGGGATTCGACGTGCCGCAGGAAGGCTGGAGGGGCTTTCTGATCGATCGGCAGGGCACCCTCTGGGCGCGAAGCTATTCCGGCCTGATCGCGCTTGCCAAAGGCGCCCACAGATTTGTGCGGCGCGACGCGGGGCTGCCTCCCTCGGCGCGTACCTCGGCGGTGTTGATGGATCGCGACGGCGAACTCTATGTGCCCACCTCGCGGGGGTTGGCGCGGCGAACGGTGAGTGGCTGGACCTTAATCCGCAAGGCCAACGGGCTGCCCACCGCATCGGTGGACTACTTTCTTCAGGACCGCGAAGGGTCGGCGTGGATTGCGCTGGATGGCGGCGGCCTGGTACGCTGGCTCGGCTACAAGAGCGCCGAAACGTGGACCGAATCGGAGGGCTTGAGCCACGACGTGGTCTGGTCCCTGGCACGGGACAGCGGTGGCACGCTTTGGGCGACCACGCAAGGCGGACTCAGTCGCTTCCTCCCGGAGCGCGGCCAGTGGCACGCGTGGAAACACCCGCTCTTAGGCGTCGCCGGAACCCTGGCGTTGGTTCCGGGGCGGGATGGCAAATGGTATACCGGGCTGTCACCGGGCGGGGTATTCCAGTTTGACCCTCGGACCGGAGAGGCCGAGCGCTACGGCGCCGCATCCGGGCTGCTGAATGAGTGGGTCTATTGCCTCGCTGCCGACGCCGAGGGGCGGATCTGGACCGGCACGGGTTCGGGCCTGTACCTGGGCAGCCGCGCTGGAGGTGCCCTGCGGTTCGAGCGCATCCAGCTTCCCGGAGATAATCCCAGGCTTATTCTGGCGATCCTGATAGACAGCCGCGGAAGGGTTTGGGTAAGCACTTCGGCCGGGATCAACCTGTTGGAGAATGGACACTGGCGGCATTTCAAGACCGCCGACGGATTGCTCCACGACAACGTCACCTATCTGACCGAAGCCCCGGACCACGCGCTGTGGGTGGGATACCGCGACCCCATCGGGATCAGCCGCATCGAGTTCGACGGCGATCGCCTGAGCGCCCGCCATTTCGGTCCCAAGGACGGTATGGGGGCCGCCAAAACCTATTTTCTGCGCTTCGACCGCCGGGGCTGGCTTTGGGTAGGCACCGACATGGGTGTGGACCGCTACGACGGCAGGGGTTGGCGTCATCTCGACAAGGCCGATGGACTGGCGGTGAATGACTGCGACCACAATTCCTTCTACGATGACGACGATGGTAGCGTGTGGATCGGCACCAGTAAGGGCCTGACTCACTTTCTCCATCCGGCAACGGCCGCGCCGCGTCCCGTGGAGGCTCCCGTGGTGCTCACCTGGCTACGGCTTGGTGACATCGCCGCGCCGTTGACGGGCGGCGTGGAAGTCCCATACGCCCGCCGTTCCTTCAGCGCTGGGTTCGCTGCGCTGACGTTTGTGAATGAGCATTCTGTAACGTTCCGGCACCGGCTGCTTGGCCTCGATCCCACCTGGACGGAAACCCGCCAGCCGGAGGCGCATTACGCGGGCTTGCCGCCGGGGCAGTTCAGCCTCGAAGTGCAAGCAGGCACCGCTCCCGGGAAGTGGAATCCGGCAACCGCGCGGGTCTCCTTCCGGGTGCTGCCGCCGTGGTGGCTCTCCTGGTGGGCCATCTCGGCTGGTGTGGTCCTGTTCGGCGCCTCGGCGCGCCAGTTGTGGGCGTGGCGCGTGCGCAGCATTTTGGGCAGGCAACTCGAGCTCGAACGCGCCGTGGAAGACCGGACGCGCAAGCTGGTCTTCGAGCAGCGCCACGCCCTGGAAGAGAAGTCGCGGGCCGAACGGGAAAAGGCGATCGTCGAGCAGCAGAAGGTGGAGATCGAACATCTCTTGCGGCAATCCCAGCAGGCTGCCCGGGCGAAGAGCGAGTTCCTGGCCAACATGAGTCATGAAATCAGGACGCCCCTAAACGGCATCATGGGCATGACGGACGTAGTGCTCCGCTCCACCTTGACCGAGGATCAGGCGGACTGTCTGCGTCTGGTCAAGGTGTCGGCGGATTCGCTGCTGATCGTGATCAATGACATCCTGGATTTCTCCAAAATCGAAGCCGGCAGGTTGGATCTGGACTCCGTGGAGTTCGATCTGGCGGAACTGCTGCGCGACGCCTTGGCGCCGCTCGAAGTGATCGCACGGCAGAAGGGAATTGCACTGTCCCAGCGGCTGACGCCCTCCTCATCAACGCGCCTGGTGGGCGATCCGGGCCGTTTGCGCCAGGTGCTGCTGAATCTGGCCGGCAACGCGGTGAAGTTCACGGACGCGGGATCGGTCGGAATCGTCGCTGAGGAGGAAGACATCGCCGATGACCCTGGCGGGGTTCCCTCCGGGTCGCCGCCCTACCAAGGGCGCCGCGATGGAATGCGCCGGATGCATTTCCAGATTCGCGACACGGGGATCGGCATTCCAGTGGAGAAACAGGCGCTCATTTTCGAGCCATTCCGTCAGGCGGATGGTTCCACCACGCGGCTCTATGGCGGGACTGGTCTTGGTCTCAGCATCTGCGGCCGGCTGGTGCCGATGATGGGAGGCCACATTTGGGTGGAGAGCAAACCGGGGGCGGGCAGCACGTTCCATTTCACGATCACCGCTACCGCGGCAGCGGCGGTACCAAAGGTCGCCTCGCCTGGGGAAACGGAGATCCCCTCGCCGGCCGGTCTCCACGTGCTCCTGGCCGAAGACAACGTCGTGAATCAAAAACTCGCCAAGCGTCTGTTGGAGAATGCCGGATGCACCGTAGTTACTGCCATGGATGGCCGGGAGGCAGTGGATGCCTGCGCCAGAGACCGGTTCGATGTGGTGCTGATGG
>JAPKZC010000161.1:0-330 GCA_026394025.1 Candidatus Solibacter sp. | reverse complement strand
TCATCGCTCTCACGGCGAACGCCATGCTGGGCGACCGGGAACGCTGCCTGGCCGCCGGCATGGATGACTACGTCACCAAGCCGATGAAACGCTCGGAGTTGTTCCAGGCGATCGCGTCGGGCCTCGAACGCAACCTGACGGCCGCCCGGTAGGGGCGCTGCAAACGAACCTACGCCCGCATCTTCTCGTAGGTGGCCAGGCAGCGTTGCGCGGTCTCCAGGCTTGGGTAGCGGCTGCCTTCCTGCTCAATCAGGTAGAACTCCACGCCGCCGGTCTTCTCCGCCGCCGCGAAGACCTTCTGCCAAGGCACCGCGCCTTCGCCGAACAGAA
>JAPKZC010000655.1:1477-2129 GCA_026394025.1 Candidatus Solibacter sp. | reverse complement strand
GGGACCACGCTTCTACTCGGGTTTACCAGCACCACTGTGAACTCGGCCTACTTCCGCCACCTGGGCATACCCAGTCTCTCGCACCCCCCAAAAAAGTTCCTCCGCGGTATGGACCCGCGATGTGGGACCCTTGCTTCTATGGTACGGGCGGGCGGGCGCTCACGCCCAGTTGATGTGGACATATCAGGAGCAATCCGACGCAACTTCCCCGAAGACCGTCGTGGAGCAGTTTCCGAGTGGGCGAAAACCAGACGCGATTCCCAAAGCAAGGCTGCGGGACGGCCGGAACGCCCAATTATCTGCTTGGGATCTGCTGAGCCGTAACAAAGATGCTGACGGCGTTGCTGACATACCCCTCTGCCGAGATAAACACCGGCACCTGCTTTTCGATGGCTGAGTCACTGGGCATGCGGACATTCACCTGCCAGAGGCCCGGAGCCCCTGGTGCGAGTCCGCTAAACAGAATCTCAGCGGGGCGGTTGGCAATCCAAGCCGTGACCGGCGCCCCACTTGAGGAGTCCAGCGGGCCATGGCCGGTACCGAAAAACTGCACCACCGTGCCGCGCGGAGCAGGCGCATTGGCAGTGTTCAATGCATTGTCCTCATTCAGGACGACGCCGGGTTGCGTGCTGTCTGCAGGGTTGGCGATGAA
>JAPKZC010000655.1:0-1447 GCA_026394025.1 Candidatus Solibacter sp. | reverse complement strand
GATGAATAGGCCCGGACCTGCCCTAGTCACCTGGAACAGGCCTTCAGATACCAACTCATCTTGCGCACGCACTTGCAGCGTCGCCGGGCCGGCGGACGCATCCATCGGGACGAGAAAATTGAGTTGCCGGGGCGTTGCGGCCACTAGCTCTGTTGCCGCTCCATTCACCGTCAGCTTCAGATTGCCCGTTGGAAAACTGCCAAACGCCGACGCGAACGATCCCGGCGCAATTCCGGTTTCGTAGCGCAGGCTGGCCGCGTTCAGCACAGATGCCCGGCCGCTTGGGGTCCTCGGGCGAGGCAGTGCATGGGCTAAAGCGGCCCCGAGAACCGGATCGTGTCGCGTGAAATAGTCCGTCGAACGGATGTCGACCGGCAAGTCCAGATACAAAGAATCTCCCTGTGGCAGGCCTTCGAAAGGTGGAATGTACACCGTCGAGTACCGAAGAGATAAATGCGATTGGGGCAGAGTGAGAATGCCCGCACAACCGTAATAGGCCGGCCTGCCGCCGGTCGGTTCTCCGGCCAGGATAGTGCTCAGTCCTGGTGTGCCGGCGGGCCCAAGGATGGTCATTGACGATGGAATTACGCGGTACTTCAGATCTGCGGCGGTGTTGAGAGCTGCTGATTCTGTTCCGCCGTCGGTAAACGTGTACACCTGGAATCGTGGGTTGGCGCGCAACGAATTGATCCTCTGAATAAGTCCAACGGTCAGCGGCATGGTCACCGCTTCGGCGCCGCCCCCGTTTGCACGCAGATCGATGACCAGAGTGTCGACCGAATTCCTGTCGATGAGCGCGAGCGTAGTGGCCGTGAACACACTGACGGGGCGGGTCGGCATTTCGACGCACAGGGCATACCGAACGTAGACTGTTCGCGCATACGCCCAATATTCGGACCAATAGTTCTCGCCGTAATGGTCCAGCAGGGGTCCAATATACCCGTCGCTTGCACCGATCGAGGGTATCAGGGCCGAATGGTCGGCTGAGAGCTCGACCTTCACCTGCTCACCCGAGCGCAACTGAAATTTGAACGAGATGGGACCTTCCGCCGGGGCAGCGCCGATCCCCCGCAGCACACCGCTGTTCGAGAGTAGTGATCCCACTCCGAACCGCAGTCCGGAAGCGTTCACATGCGGAATCTCCGGTGCCAAGAGGTCATACACGTTCGTGATCGCGACACTACCGACACTAACCAGCCGCGCTCCGTTCAAAAAAGTATGATTGGTCGGCGCGGAAACGACAAACACGCCGTCCGCGAACACCCGAAACTCGATTGGCAGCAAGTTGAATCCCAAAGCGGCTGCCGCGGAACCGTCGAGCACGAGCCGTGTGTGCGCGTCATTTGCCATCGCTACCAGTGCGCTCAGGCGCGTGTAGAACTGTTCGGTGGAGAGCTGCGGGATATCAGCATCCAGTTGCGCCGCGGCAGCGTAGAATACCCCCGAG
>JAPKZC010000377.1 GCA_026394025.1 Candidatus Solibacter sp. | reverse complement strand
TTCAACTTGCTCGCGGCGAAGAATCCGAGCCACTGCCCGTCGGGCGAGAAGAATGGTCGGTTGCCGCCCTCTGTGCCCTGCACCACGACGGCGTCGGCCTGATCCAGCAGTCGGGTGGCGATTGCGAACCCACCGCCTTCCAGACGCACCGTGTATGCAAACAGCGAGCCATCGGGTGAAACAACGATCTCCGAGCCGGAGGGCGACATGTCTATGGCCGCGGAACCTAAATCTGCTTCGAAACGAATCAGCGGACGAGCTTCGGTTCGGTTCGCGCGCCAGAGCATGCCTGCCAGTGAGATCGATACAAGCGCCAAAGCGCCTATCGCGGCCCTGCCGGGCCAGCGCCGTGATTTCGGAATTGTCGCCGGCCCTTCCTCCAGCAGTAACCTGAGATCCCCGATGTCGCGCAGCCGCTTCCTCGGATCTCGCTCCAGACACGACCGCAGCACCCGTTGTGCCCTTGACGGTACTGCGTCCCAGTCTGGCTCCAGCGTAAGAACTGCGGCGATGGTGTCGGACGCGGTTTCGCCCTGGAACAGATACTTGCCAGTCAGGATCTCGTAGAGCACCACTGCGAACGCCCAAATGTCCGCCCGCCGATCCACCGGCTTCCCCCGGGCTTGCTCCGGTGCCATGTACCGGGCCGTCCCCATCACCACGCCGGCCTCGGTTTCATCCAGCGTCAGCGTAGGTGAACTCTCCGAAGCCGTCCCCCCGCGGTCCGCAGCCACTTTGGCGAGTCCAAAATCCAGCACCTTGACCACGCCCTCGGGCGTGACCATGATGTTGGCCGGCTTCAGATCCCGATGGACAATCCCCTTCTCGTGGGCATAGTCCAGGGCATCGGCGATCTGCCGCGCATAGTCCAGGGCCGTCTCCAGCGGCAGTGGTCCGGCCACGGTCTTTCCTTCTACCAGCTCCATCACCAGTGCGCACCCTTCCACGCCGTAGATGGCTGCGATGTTGGGGTGATTGAGCGCTGCGAGCACCTTGGCTTCCCGCGAGAAGCGCGCCATGCGGCCGCTATCCTGAGCGAACTGTTCGGGCAGCAACTTGATCGCGACCTCGCGCCCCAGCTTCGTGTCCATGGCGCGGTACACCGTCCCCATGCCCCCCTGGCCGATCTTCGAGATGATCCGGTAGTGGGCAATGGTGGTCGGCGGAGTCATCGCGTTTAGTACGGCAATCGTACCACTTTCGCTCTGGTACCGGACGCACTCGACCGGCATAGGTAGTGGATTACGCCCTACTCGGACAATGGGCTGGATTCACTCACTGCGAAGGATCACTCCCGTGAAATGCCGTCGCCGGAAACAGATCCCCGGAGCTTGTCACCGCCGATCCATCACTTGGCTGCGTAACGCAGCATATCGGCGGGTCGACGGAAGAGGCGCAGGAAATCGTCGGGGTGCGGATCGCGGAGCAGGTGGTGGAGTACCTGTCGCACGGGGTGGCGATCAATGCGGTGAATATGCCGGCGCCGGCGCCGGCGCAGTATCGGGCGCTGAGACCGTACGCGGCGCTGGCCGGCTTTTGCAGGTGGACGGGATTTATTGCGAGGCGGAGTTGTCGGAGTACCTGATCGTGATGAAGAACGAGGACGTGCCGGGCGTGATCGGACATGTGGGGACGGTGCTGGGGAAGAACGCGATCAACATCGCGAACTTCTCATTGGGGCGGAGAGAAGGAACGTCGGAAGCGGTCGCGCTGATGTCGACGGACGTGCTGGTGCCGGAGAGCGTGCTGGCGCAGTTGAAGGAGAATGCGGCGGTGAGGTTCGCGTGGAGCGTGGAGTTTAGAGGGTAGGGGTTGCCGCGTCTTGGCGAGCGATCCGTTGCAGTCTCCGTTCGGAGTGCTTGTATTGATGTAGGCCTTCGGCACTTTCAAGGCAGACATCCGGCCCGGCGACTACACGCTCATGCGGGTTGGTTATCCGTTCTGCTGAAGGAGGGGTGCGAGGCGCCGGCCGATGACGCCGGAAGCGCCGGCAAGGAAGAGCCGTGAAATGTTGGTCATTGTCCGTATTCGGAGGGAGTTGTGCCCTTCAAGTCCGGTTGCGTCGAGACGATTCCCTGTACCGGCATACTTCTGCGGGGCACCCACTTCGTCACGCCTTGCATACGCGGCATGTGTGAACGTCCTTCAGCAAGTGGGCCAGGATAAGAGGCGGCAAGCCGCCAGAGGCAACGTCAATTCTCCGTAATCTTGGCGCCTTTCAGAATGAGATCGCCACCAGCCTTTAACGTCATCTTCCCTTGGGATGAGATCGTAGCGGTGTGTGACGTGATCTGAATATCGCCCGCATGATTCAACGTGATCTTGGCGCAGCCGGCTTGCAGAACAACCTGACTGGCGCTCACTCGCAGCGCCTGCTCCAGGGCGGCCACCCTGGCTTCCAAGGTCTTAATCAGTGTCTCGAAAGAAAGGGGCGTCGTGTTGGAAAAGGGTACCGGCATGAAATTCCTTTCGCCCCTCGACTCGCGGGGACTGGGTGCTTACCTGGACGGCCCCAGGACCCCCCTAGTATATACACCTCAAGCCGCGCCTTTCAATTGGAATGGTCAAAGGGTTCAATGAAGCTTCACTGAAGCTTCATTGCGGTGCGCTCGTCTGGAGAAACCGGAGTGGCGGAGAAGAACCTCGGAGAGGACATTCGATGCGGAATCATGGCGTCGCCGTGCCCGCAAGGTACACGTCCTCGCCGTGTCCCCTGGTCCCGAGGTTCGGCTATGCGTGAGGAAAGAGACCAGCCGCGCTGATGCTCGTTTTTCCGGCTTGGCGGCGGCTGCCGGGTTCCACGTGAGGGTTGCACTCAATGCCATAGCCGCGCAGCCGAGATCATTTTGGAAGGGCCTTATGCTAACGCCTATCTAACTGAGTCCCTCGACCCGGTACAACTCTGACGGATCGCGCCTGATCTGAAACGCGACCAACTCGCGGTGGCTAGCATTACGACCCGGACCGATCGTCGTCGAGCCTTCGGGTCGTTGGCGGGTGACGCGCCACTCGGAAGTAGACCCATGACGTGCCCCCTTGGAGGCAGCCTGCCAACACCCAGACAAGAGGGAGCGGAAGCGCGTGGCCGCGATCCGCCCCTTTTTGATACGGAACTTCAGAACGTGTAGAGCAGCGTACCAGCGGGCGGCTCCGCCGGACCGCCGGCGGTGACCGCGGCCTCGCCTTCGGCATTCAGTACGCGGTAGTAAATACCGGTATCGCCGAGATAGACTTCCAGATCCCCCGGGCGCGGCAGCGAGCCTTGAATGAGGGCTTCGCTGAGAGGGTCTTCGATGTACTTCTGCAACGCCCGCCGCAAGGGACGCGCGCCGTAACTGCGATCCGCGCAGGTCTTCTCCAGCAGGTACCTGGAGGCTTCCGGCGTCAGGCGAATCTTCACCTGCTTGGCTACCAGGTTCAGGTTGACCATGTTTACCAGCAGGTCGATGATCTTGATCAAATCATCGTCCGTCAGCGACGTGAACAAAATCACTTCATCGAGACGGTTGAGGAACTCGGGGTTGAAGGCCTTCTTCACCTCGGCGCGCACCATATCCTCGATTTTGGTGGAACCGGCGTCGCCGGCGGGCACCGAGAAGCCCAGGTTGCTGCGCTTTTCGAGGAAGCGCGCGCCCAGGTTGCTGGTCATGATGATGATGGTGTTCTTGAAATCCACCTGGTTGCCGAGTCCGTCGGTCAACTGGCCGTCTTCAAACACCTGGAGCAGGATGTTGTAGATATCCGGGTGCGCCTTCTCGATTTCATCCAGCAGGATGATGGAGTAGGGGTTGCGCTTGACGCGCTCGGTCAACTGGCCGCCCTCTTCGTAGCCCACGTATCCGGGAGGCGAACCGATCAGCTTGGAAACCGAGTGTTTTTCCATGTACTCGGACATGTCAAAACGCACCAGGCTCTTTTCGCTGCCGAAGAGGAAGCCGGCCAGCGCGCGCGCGACTTCGGTCTTGCCGACGCCGGTGGGACCCAGGAAGAGGAAACTGCCGGCCGGACGATTGCCCGCCTTGAGGCCGGCGCGCGACCGGCGGATGGCCCGCGCCAACGCCGAAATCGCCTTCTCCTGACTGACCACCCGTTTGTGCAGTTCTTCTTCGATGCGCAACAGCTTGGCGATCTCTTCTTCCTTAATGGACGTCATGGGGACGCCGGTCCAGCGTGCCACCACGTCTTCGATATCGTCCTTGGTCACGCAGCCGGTGGAGGAATCGTCCAGGTTGTACTTTTCGCGGAGTTGCCGCATGTTCTCGCGCTCTTTGCGTTCTTCATCGCTATAGAAGCGCGCCTTCTCGAATTCGTGATTGGCGATGGCGTTTTCCATGCGGTGCACGATGAACTTGATGCGCTTCTGAATGTCGGCGAGATCGGCCGGCAGCGTGGTCTGGCGCAGCTTTACGCGCGCACCCGCTTCATCGATCAGATCGATCGCCTTATCGGGCAGGTAGCGATCCGGAATGTAGCGGCTGGAAGTGTACACGGCGGTCTCGATGGCTTCATCGGTGTAGGCCACGGCGTGGAACTTCTCGTAGCGG
>JAPKZC010000561.1 GCA_026394025.1 Candidatus Solibacter sp. | reverse complement strand
GAGCATCTTGCCGTCGGGGCTGAACGCTACGCTCCAGACCGATAAGTAGTGGCCTCTCAGCGGATCGCCCAGCGGCTGGCGTCGGGCCACGTCCCATAGCCGCACCGTTCCGTCACCGCTCGCCCGGGCCAGCATCTTGCCGTCGGGGCTGAACGCTACGCTCAACTCTGGGCCGCTGTGGCGAATGACCGAGATCAGACCGAGATTCACCTGGACCGACAATAGCATTGAGTTGCGGGCGTCGAAGCTATCAGCGGCTCGCCTTCCCTCAAGGCCCAACAGAGCGGCCAAGTCCGGGCCAGTCTCTTTGTCGAGAAGGGCCGCTGCGGCCAGTCGTCCCGAATTTGCCAATGCAGTCTGATTCTCCGCCTCGCGGCGGGCGGCATCCGCGAGTTTCGTCTGGACTTCGGCGGCAATCGCGCGATCTTTCGCAAGCGTTCCAAGTTTCTGCGCTTCCGTGGCACTTGCCTTGGCGTGTTGAGCTTCGCGAAACGCATAGGCGGAGAGGACGGACAGGGCCACGATCACGACTGCGGCGACGGCGATGGCGGTCCTCCGCCGCGCTTTGGCCTTCTTCTCCTCCTCCTGGCTCTTTCTCAAAAACAGCCCTTCCTCGCGAGTCAGCTCCTGAGGGTTTTCTCTGGCGTATTGAAGCGCGCCCGCCAGGCTGCTTCCGGTGAGCAGGTTGTCCGGACCCCGTTCCAGCGCTTCCGCGACCGGATTGCGATAACCCGCTCTCCAGGCCAGGTTGTCTTCGCGAACCGGCTCCACCAGGCGATCGTGCGCCAGTTCGTACCAGATGGTGCCGCCGCGGAGGTCGGCCCGGATGATGTAGCAGTCGCGCAGAATGTCCACCGCGGCATTCGGCAGGCCTTCGGTATCGCGTTCGCCGCGATAGACCAGGCCGCGTGTGCCCGCCGGGGTGATCAGCCGTTCGCCGCACCAGCGCCGCAGTGCGCGCTCCCTCACGCCGGCCTGCTGCGCCCTGGCCAGCGAATCGCGATAAAACTGAATCAGCGCGTGGTCCACGTTGGCGTGGGCGGCGAGGTCCCCGGCGTCGATTTCGCTCTTCCGATGTGCGGGGTCCGCGGTGACGCGCGACCAGAGCTGGCGGCAGACAATCTGTAGTTGCACCGGCTCCACGTACAGGCCCAGAGCAAAGCCGTTTGTGGCCGTCGCTCCGGTCTGGATGCGTCGCAAATTATCCACCAACTGCTCGGCGGTGCCGTCCGCGAATGGCAGGCCGGCCAGCGCCGCGGGCTGGCGAATCGCCTCCACCGCGCCATCCACTCCGAGGCGCTCCAGGCGCATCCGCGTGCGCAGGCGATCGGGCAAGAGCGCGGCGTACGCCTCCAGGTCTGCCAGATAATCTTCCCGCATGGAGAGCAGAAGGCTGAGCTGAGGATAGATGGAGAGGCACTCGCCTAGCTGGGCGAAAAATATCTGTCGCTGAACGGTCAGTTCGGGATGGTAAGTGAAAATCTCTTCGAATTGATCGAAGATGACGAGGTGTGGCTGGCGGCGCGCTTTGGTATCGGCCGGCAGCACGGCGCCGAATGCCTCGGAAAATGTTTTGCCGCGGAAGGAACCCGCCGGGGCATCGGGGAACAGGTGGGATAGGGCGTTCTCGACGTACAGGCAGCCGGATGCGTCGGCGTTTCCGGTGACGCGGAAAATGGGGAAGGTCTCCACGCGTTTGCGCCGCTTCAGCTCGGGGATCAGGGCGGCTTGCAGGAGCGAGGTTTTGCCCGACCCGGATTGGGCATACAGCAGCACGGCGCGGCGCGCGATCACCAGGGAGGAAAGCTCCCGCGTCTCCTCCGTGCGGCCGAAGAAGCGGTCGCTATCGTTCTCGGTAAACGAGGTGGGACCGATGTAGGGATTGGTGAGCGCGGCGTCAGGCATTGCGATACTCCTTCCAGCGCGCCGAAAGGTCCGACATGAACTGGAGCGTGTTACCCCAGTAGATATCGATGCGCGATTCCGAGAAGTACTTCTGGAAATAGTCGATCACTTCCTTCTCCCTGGCATCGTCGCGCTGGCTCGATTCCAACTGCACGGCGACGTGCAGCATGTTCCAGCGCTGCAAATCGAGGTGGGTGAGCAGGCCGCGCATGATGATCTTCAAATCGAGATCTTCCAGTCGGTAGCCCAGAAACAGCAGGGTGGTGCAGGCCAGGCGCTCATTCACGCTGACCGGAAGAAAGTATTCGTGATCGTGCGAGATGCGGGACAGGTAGTCGAGATGATCGTCTTCGGTGACCACCATGGAAAGCAGATCCGCGTCAGTGCCCAGCAGGTGCAGCACCACGGGATCTTCCGGCGAGGCGGGGGGATTGAGATCGCGCCGCTGCATGGAGGCGTCGCGCCAGGGCACCACTTCGCGGCGCGCCTTGCCTTGTTTGGCCTGGAGGGCGAGGGTCATGAAGTTATCGATGTTGGTGGTGAGGTAGAGGGGCAGTTCCAGATCGGCGAGTTGGTGGTGGATCTCGCCCTCAAAGAGATCGAGGCTGGTCTTGGCCCATTCTGCGGCTTCAATGGCCTGGGACAGAGTCTGCGGCATCCCAGGCTTTACGGCGGGCAGGCCCATGCGTTTGCGAAACTGTTCCACCAGCACGGACAGCAACTGTTTGCGGAGGCGCCGATTGTCGATGGTGCCGATGAACTGGGTGACGCGCGGCAGGTTGGCGTGGTCGGGGAAGGGATAGCTGAATTTCTCGGCGAGCTGATGCGCGAGTTCCTCCGGGCGGGGCAGCAGGTCCGCCGTTACGCCGGAACCGAGAAACGGTGTACATTCTTTCTCCGCGATGTTCTCGAGCAGCGTCTGCCAGAAACTTTCGCCGCGCGAACCGACAATGACGCCCCGGTT
Organism: Candidatus Solibacter sp.; assembly: GCA_026394025.1. Lineage (GTDB taxonomy): Bacteria > Acidobacteriota > Terriglobia > Bryobacterales > Bryobacteraceae > Solibacter. The sequence goes on along the minus strand of JAPKZC010000561.1, from coordinate 7,643 downwards.
TCCCAGCAATTGGCCGGAACGGAGCCGCATGAACAAGACCGGGATGGCCGCGCCCGGAAGTCCGGCGCTCATGACGGACGAACGGGCGGCGTTCGAGGCACGATCCACTTCGCCGTGATCCAGCAGTTCGCGGTAGAAGGTACGGCTGAATTCGGTGGCGGTCTTGATGGGAACCAGGTCCTGCATGGCCAGGACGGCGGGCACGCCGGCGGCGACCAGACTGGGCGCGAGGCCGCGGAAGGCGTCGGCGGGGCTGCGGGTGGCGGTCTGGCAACTGGAGAGATAGACCAGGCGCAGCTTGTCGTCGGACTGGGCGTCGGCCAGTTGGCGGCCGAGCATGGCGGCGATGGCGGCATCCTTCACCAGCGCTACCTTCTCCTTGTCCCGCGGATCGCTCAGGAACAGGACCGAGGTGCCATCGACGTATTTGCCGTGTCCTATGAAGTGCAAAATGTGGATGCCCTTGCGGAGCGCGGCATCGATTGCGTCCAGCGTGCAGAGGCCTTCCAGCTTGACGAGTTCAATCTTCGAATTGCCGGCGACCGCGTCTTGAAGCAGCTTGAACTCGGCGTCCGGGTCAATGGCGGAGAGTCCGAAATCGGCGAGATTGCCGGGGTTGGCGATGGCGACGAGGACGCGGATGGGCCGCTTGAGGATGGGGCTGCCCGGAATCCACGGGCCGGCGATGTAGCGGGAGAAGGGAGTGGAATCGAGGGCGCTCAAATCGAGCGGCACGCCGCCTTCGCCGATGTCGCGGAGGAGTTCCCAGGGGATCTGGTGGAGTTCCGGAGCGCCCTCGTCGATGCGCAGGCGGATGCGGCGTTGGGGCCGCTGGCCGCGCGCGTTGGCCCAGGCGGCTTTGAGCGCATCGTCGGAGAAGAGCCATTGGAACAGCAGCTCGCCGTCCTGGCCGGAGGGGGCACCGGCGGTCAATACGGGCAGTTCGGCTGAGAGCACGCCGCGTGGAAACTCCAGCTCGCCGTTGAACGTGATCTCGACGGGATACCCGGTGGTATCTTTCTTCAGAATGCGAATTTCCAGATCGGCGTAATTCAATTTCAATCCCCAAGAGTGCGGAAGGCGTTAAAGCATCCTATCACCTTCGGAGGCGCTGGGGACACGTTGTGTAAGGCTATTTTGCCGGCGCGCCTTCGCCTGGCGGGAAGGCGGGCCAGGTGCGCCGATAGGGTACGGTGAGGCCGATGTACTGCTGCCATTCTGCTAAGGAGAGGTTCCGGTTGGCGATGCGGCAGAGCTGCGCTGCCCAGGAATTGGAGTCGACGTCCCACAGCATCACCGTTTTGTCGTCGCTTGCTGAGGCCAGCAGCTTGCCGTCGGGGCTGACAGCTACGCTATTGACTGAGCCAGAGTGGCCTGTCAGCGGATCGCCCAGGGGCTGTCGGGTGGCGACGTCCCACAGCCGCACGGTTTGGTCAGTGCTGGCCGAGGCCAGCATCTTGCCGTCCTGGCTGAAGGCAACATCATAGACAGGATTGGAGTGGCCTTTGAGCGGATCGCCCGCCGGCTGTCGTAGGGCGACGTCCCACAGCCGCACGGTTTGGCCAGAGCTGCCGGCGAGGTTCTTGCCGTCGGGGCTGAACGATACGCTCAGGACCCCGCTGAAGTATCCTTTGAACGGATCGACCAGCGGCTGTCGTGTAGCGACGTCCCACAGCGCCACGGTTTGGCCATAGCCGGCCGCGGCGAGCATCCTACCGTCCGGGCTGAACGCGACCATTACGTGCCCAGGGAAGTCCCGTTTGAGCGGATAGCCCAGTGGCTTTCGTGTGGCCACGTCCCATAGCCGCACGGTTTGGTCATGGCTGGCCGAGGCGAGCATCTTGCCGTCCGGACTGAACGCCACGCTATAGACCTCACGGGAGTGTCCTTTGAGTGGAGTGCCCAACGGCTGGCGGCTGGCCACATCCCACAGCTGCACGGTTTGGTCATCGCCGGCCGAGGCGAGCAACTTGCCGTCCGGGCTGAACGCAACGCCATGGGCAATACCTGAGTGCCCTTTGAGCGGATCGCTCAGAGGCCGTCGTGCGGCGACATCCCACAGTCGCACGGTTTGGTCAAAGCTTGCCGAGGCCAGTACCTTGCTGTCTGGACTGAACGCCACGCTATACACAGGGCCGGAGTGTCCTTTGAGCGGATCGCCCAACGGCGGACTGCCGGCCACGTCCCATAGCCGCACGGTATTGTCCACGCCGGCCGAGGCGAGCATCTTGCCGTCCGGGCTGAACGCGACGTTGTAGACCGCATGGGCGTGTCCCTTGAGTGGAGCGCCGAGCGGCTGGTGGCGTGCCACGTCCCATAGCCGCACGGTACGGTCTACGCTTCTTGAGGCGAGCACCTTGCCGTCCGGGCTGAACGCGACGCTCATGACCCTATGGGAGTGTCCATTGAGTGGAGCGCCAGCCGGCCGGCGGCTGGCCACGTCCCACAACTGCAACCGATCATCGCTGGCAGAGGCGAGCAACTTGCCGTCCGGGCTGAACACTACGCTATAGACATCGCCCGAGCGGACTTCCAGGGGAAGGCCCAGCGGCTGCACGGTTCGCTCTTCGCTGGCCGAGGCGAGCATCTTGCCGTCCGGGCTGAACGCGACACAGTTGACAGTATAGCCACTCCCGGAGCGGCCCATCAGCGGATTGCCGCGCGGCTGGCGGCTGGCCACGTCCCATAGCTGCACGGTGTTGCCCTCGCTTGCCGAGGCGAGCATCTTGCCGTCCGGGCTGAACGCGACGCTCGTGACCCTGCCGGAGTGTCGTTTGAGCGGAAGGCCCAGCGGCTGTCTTGTGGCGACGTCCCACAGCCGCACGGTACGGTCTACGCTTCCTGAGGCGAGCATCTTGCCGTCCGGGCTGAACGTGACGCTTGTGACCCCAGAAGAGTGTCCTTTGAGTGGAGCGCCCAGCGGTCGGTGGCCGGCCACGTCCCACAGTTGTACGGTTTGGTCCGAGCTGGCCGAAGCGAGCATCTTGCCGTCCGGGCTGAACACGACGCTGTCGACGCCGGCTTGGTGACGATTCAGGATCGAGATCAGGCCGGGATTTGCCTGGAGCGACGCTAAGATAGCGTTGCGGGCTTCGAAGCTATCAGCAGCGCGCCTTCCCTCCAGACTCAAAAGCGCCGCCAAGTCCAGGTGAGTCTCTTTGTTGAGAAGGGCCGTGGTGGCCAGTCGTCCCGAGTTTGCCGAAGCGGCTTGCTTCACCGCCTCGCCGCTGGCCGCTTCCGCGAGTGCCTTCTGTGCTTCGGCGGCGGCCCGCTGTTTCTTTTCCGCCTCCGCAAGATCCACCGCCTTCATGCGCTGGACGCCGGCATCGCTCGCGCTCTTGTATGCGAGACCCTCCTGCCTCTTAGCCTCGGAATGCTGCCACAACGAAAAACAAAGCCCCGCCACGGCAAGCGCCAGCGCAACGCGCTGTACCAGGGACTGACGCCGCTCTTTCTTAAGCCGCGCCTGCTTCCCCTCGCAGGCCATCAGAAACTCCCGCAGATCCACCACCGGCAAGTTCGCCGATACCCACGCTTTGGCCTGCTTCAACTCATCGTCCGCGAACAGCAACCCGTCGGACTCTTCGCTCCGCCAGAGGATCGCCCGCTTCTCCACCGCACTCAGGCGCGCTTCCGACCACTGGCGGTTGTTGCCGCGGATGGGATCGATCAGCCGGTCGTGCGCCAGTTCGTACCACACCGCGCCGCCGCGCAATTCCCCGCGCACCAGGTGCTTGTCCACCAGATCCTGCACCAACGCGTTGTCCAACCCTTCACTCTGCTTCGCCCCGCGCAACACCTGGTTGCGAATCCCGTCCAGCGTAACCAGCTTTTCGCCCACCCACTGCCGGATGGTCCATTCCAACCCGCTGTCGCCGCCGGCAATGCTCTGCACCGAGGCCGCGTAGTAGTCCGCGAGCGCCGCGGTCACATTCCCGAATTGCTCGACGTGCTCCGGCCCGATGGTCGCCGTACCCTCTGGAATGCGATCCCACAGATTGCGGCACACCACCTGCATCTGTAGCGGCTCCACAAACTCGCCGGTCTGTTTGACGAACTCTCCGGCGTCGTTCTGCACATTCACTGCCGCCAGGTCGGTCAGCAGGCGTTCCACCGCGTCCGCGGTGAAACCGCGGCCGCCCTGTTTCGCGAGCTTCACCACGGCCTCCCGCGCCTGATCCCGCCGCAGCAAATCGATGCGATAGCGCTGCTGCAAGTGCGTCGGCACTGATCGCACGTACGGATCGAGCGGCGCCAGGTAGTCTTCCCGCAGCACAAACAAAGCCCACACGGTGGGATTCACCAACATCTCTCCAAGCTGGGAGAAGAACTCGCGCTTCTCCTTCCCGCTCACGGGGTCCAGGCGCAAAACCTCTTCGAACTGATCGAAGATCAGCAAAATGTTCGCGGGCGCGCCCGGACGCCGCAGGCGGTGCGTCACGTAATCCTTCAACGTGGCCGCAGCCAGCGTTTCCGGCGTCCGCTGCAACCGGTCGGGCAATTCGTGCTCGAACCCCACCACCGCGCTCCACACATAGCGGTTCGCAACCCTGAACTCCGGCGCCTGACTCACCCGCGTCGGCCGCCACACGTCGAACCGCGCGCGAAGCTGATCGCACAGCCCGCCCCTGGCATTGACCAGCGAACTTTTTCCGGCGCCCGACGGCGAATGCAGCAGGACGATGCGTTCGCTGGTCAGCAGATAGCGCAGCTCGCGCAGTTCCTGATCGCGTCCGAAGATGGGGTCTTCCCTGGCAAGCGGTTTCGGGCCGACGTAAGGATTGGTCAGGTCCATGACGATTACCAACTCTCCGAACTCACCGCCGCCGTTTCTTCGTCCCGGCCTCTGGCGTTCTTCATCTGGCTGCGGAGTTCTTTCAGGTAGTCGGCCGCCGTTCCCCAGTAGATATCGATTTTGGTCTCGCCGAAATACCGCTCCAGATACTTCCTGGCGCGCTCCGCATCGGCCAGCGTGGTCTCGTCCGGATTCAACTGCACGCCCACATGATTGTAGTTGCGCAATTGGGCGCTTCCGCCCTTGGCCAGAATCATGCGGAACAGAATCCGGAACTTCCAGTCGTCCAGCGAGAATCCCAGGAACATGAGCGACCCCGTGGTCAGAGCCTCATTCACCGCGCCCGGCATCAGACCGTACTTCGACATCTGGATCAGGTAGTCGAAGAAATCGTCCTCCGTCAACACCCACGTATCTTCGTACTTCGTCTTTCCGTAGGCGTAGTAGATCACCGGACTGGCAGCCGTCGGATCGCTGGTCAATTCCGGTTCACCGCGCGTTTCCCGGCGTTCGTCGCGCCAGTTGCAGACCAGTTCGACGGGCCGCTTCCCGGCCTTGCCCAGGAACAATTCGAGCAGCGGATCCGAACCCGCAGTGACATAAACCTTGGCGTTCAGGCTGGCGAGAATCCCGTACGGATTGTCGGGATCTTCGGCCATCCTGGCGGCGATGCGGTCGAGCAGTACCGGAGGAGTCATGGTCCGGTCCACGCTGCCGAACATCTCCTGGTGCTTTTTTTGCATCCGGCGGAACAACGAATCGCGCACGGCCTGCCGCGCGCCTTCGAGCGACGCCTTGGTATAGATGTACTGCGCCACCTTCGCGGGATCGGAACCATCGGCGGCCGATAGCGGGAAGCCGTTGGCCGCGGCCAGTTCCACGGCAATGTCCCGCGTGGAACCAAAGACGGATTCCGCCAGGTCCGGCCCGACGATGGGAACGCACTCGCCCCTTGCCGCGAAACGGCAGATCGACGCCCACTGATCAAACCCGCCTTTTTCGCCAAAACCGGAGACGTACCAGAGGCGGCCGTGGCGCAGCCGCATGTAGAGCACGGGAACCCAGAAATCGGACCGCGCCCGCACCGTGCGGCGCGCCACGCTCACGGCGCGATCGATCTGGCCATCGCGCACCAGTTCGCGGAAGAACTCCGGCATGAACTGCGCCTCGGTATCGATGCTGATGTTGCCGCGCATGGCCAGCACCGCGGGAATGCCGGCCTGCGCCAGTTGCGGGCCGAGCGCCGCCGCCATGGATCCCTCTGCTTCCGATGCTCCGGTGCCCGCGCTTTGGCAAGACGCCAGCACCACCAGTCGCGGCCGCTGCGGTAAATCCTGAATCAGTTGCACCAGTTCGGTCCCGCTGACCGCCGCGACTTTCCCGTCCGCCCGTTCCAAATAGAGGCACGGTTCCCAAAGTCTGGGTTGCCGCTCGATCAATGCGCCGTGGCAGACGAGGTAGAGGATGTCGAAGCCTTCCCTCAGCCGCCGGACGACGTGGTCTAGCGTGGCGTAGCCGGGCGAGAGCAGCGACTGGACTTCGATGGCGCCGAGCGCCGTTTTGGTCCGCTCAAATTCACCGGTAACATCCACCGGTGCCAGGGGCTGGCCTCCCGGCTGGTATTCGTCGAGGTTCGCCGGATTGGCAACCACCACCAGCGCTTTCAAACTCCCCTGCGGGCGCGTCTTCACCGGACGCCAGTCCATGCTGCTCAAGTACCGCGAAAAGGCAATTTGCTCACTTGCCAGCAGAGGCATCGTTTCCCAGTGGACGCTATGCAGCTCCGGAGCGCTCGGCTCAATCACCAGGCGGACGCGCAGGATCGCGTTGTGGCTTTGGGCGTTCCGGCAGGCACCGGAGAAGGCGTGGCCCACCGGGCCTGTGAAGACGGCAAGATTCAGAGCAACGCCATAGGCTGCCCAATCCGGCTCCAGTTGGCGCAAGCTCTCCACATCGATCTCAGCCACTCCGTCCCCATCGGCAATCAGCCTCTGATCGGCGTCGCTATCCGGAGCGTTGTAACGCAAATCTACCGAGTAGCTCCGCTCGCCGCGCCGGCGCAGTGCAAGTTCGAGATCGGCGTAGGTAGGCATGGGTGCAGTTTTGGAGTTAGAGACGGAGTTCCGTTTGGATCACCGTGGTTTCCATACCTGTCGTCCCAGATGATACACGAACCATGAAGGACCTGCCAAGCGGAGCCCTGGGAAGGGGCTGGATTATACTTGTGTCAGCCGCAGAAGGTATGGACGACCCTACGCGAACGATGCACGGCGATTCACCCGAGCCGGGAGGTGGGCCGCCGGCGGCGCGCGGTGCGGGTTTGGGCGTGTGGGGGCCATTCGAACTGCGCGAACAGGTGGGCCAAGGCGGGTTTGGCGAAGTCTATCGCGCGTGGGATCCGAAACTGCAGCGGGAGGTGGCGGTCAAGCTACTGCTAGCGAGCCGGACGTCGGGTGCGGGGGCCTACGAGAGTGTGCTGCGCGAGGCACGGCTGACAGCCAAGGTGCGGCACCCCAATGTGGTTTCCGTCCACGGCGTAGAGCTGCATGAGGGGCGAGTAGGATTCTGGACGGATTTTGTCCGCGGGAAAACACTCGCCGCGCTGCTGGCCGGGCAGGGGTCTTTCGGGGCGCGCGAGGCGGCGCTGATCGGCATCGAACTATGCGGTGCCCTGGGCGCGGTGCACGCGGCGGGGCTGCTGCATCGCGATATCAAGCCGGGCAATGTGATGCGGGAAGAGGGCGGCCGGATTCTGCTGATGGACTTCGGCCTGACTCACGAGGCGGCCGGTGGTGGCTTCGGCGGCACGTTGCCCTACATGGCGCCGGAGCTGCTCACGGGGCAGTCG
>JAPKZC010000320.1:6055-13557 GCA_026394025.1 Candidatus Solibacter sp. | reverse complement strand
GCTGCTGATCGCCTGTTATGCCCCGGTATTGAAAAGGCTGCTCGGCCAATGGAACCACGATCCCGACATGGGCCACGGGTTTTTCGTACCGCTGATCGCCGGTTTCATCATTTGGCAGCGCCGCGTGGAATTGGCCGCAATCAAGCCGGAGCCCAACTGGTGGGGACTTCTGGTGGTTGCCTGGGGCGGGTTTCAACTCATGCTGGCCACTTTGGGCGCCGAACTGTTCACCGCGCGCATGTCGTTCGTCGTCACGCTGATTGGTGTCGTCTGGACGCTGGGCGGCACCGCCATATTGAAGAAGCTCGCGTTTCCGCTCTTTCTGCTTTTTTTCATGCTGCCGATTCCCTCGGTGATCTATAGTGCGGCCACCTTCAAACTGCAGATTCTGGCCAGCCAGATCGCCGATGGCGCGCTCACCCTGCTCTCCATCCCGGTGTTGCGCGAAGGTAATATTCTGGAACTGCCGAATCAGAGGCTCTCCGTGGTGGACGCCTGTAGCGGCATCCGTTCGCTGCTCTCCTTGACGTTTCTTTCTCTGGTGTACGGCTACTTTTTCGAGCGGAAGAACTGGGTGCGTGTGGTTCTGTTCTTCTCCACTATTCCCATCGCTATCATTGCCAACGCCAGCCGCGTCACCATGACGGGTATCATGACTCAGGTGCAAGCGGACCTCGCCGAGGGGTTTTTTCATCAGGCAGAGGGCTGGGTGATCTTCATGGTGGCGCTGGTCATCCTGATCGTCTGGCACCAAATACTCTTGCGTGGATCGAATTTCGTGGCAGCCAGGAGGAGCCGGTGGACTTTCTGAATAACAAGTACGCCCGGGCGGTGACCGCCGTCCTGATCCTTCAGGGCATTGTGTTCTATTCCGTCGCTTTGCGTGCCGAAGACACGCCGGCAATCTCTCCCCTGGCGACCTTCCCGACGGATATCTCCGGCTGGCAGATGTACAAGGAAGTCAAGATTGAGCAGGAAACGCTGGATGTTCTGAAGGCCGATGACACGTTGAACCGGGTCTATCTCAGTCCCGGGCGCGACGCCAACGTCTACTTGTTTGTCGCGTTTTTTAAGACGCAGCGCTACGGACAGTCTCCCCATTCGCCGAAGAACTGCCTGCCGGGAAACGGCTATGAGCCTGTGGAGTCAGGGCCGATTGCGATCATCGTTCCAGACCGGGCCGAACCGGTCCGGGTCAACCGGTATCTTACCGCGCGCGGTGACGAAAAGAGCGTCACCTTGTACTGGTATCAGAGCCACGACCGCGTCATCGCCGGTGAATTCACCGCCAGGCTCTGGCTGATCGCCGACTCCATCCGGCATAACCGTAGCGATACTTCGCTGGTCAAGGTCGTGGTGCCGGTTCGCGATGGCAATGCCGCCGCCGCCACCCAGACCGCAATCGATTTCGTGAAGGCCGCTTTTTCGCCCCTGGCGCGTCAACTCCCGTCGTAATACTCCTACGTGGGGATGGGGTGGGGTCCCACTCTACGCGCTACCATGCGGACCACCAAAGCCACAATCTCACCAACTGTACGCCTTCGCCCCCGTGCACGTGTGGCAGTTCCCATCGTACTTCAGGCGATCAGGTTCTGATGCCAAGCCAGCAGCGTCATTGCGTTGGAAAGATCAAGCCGAGTCGATCGGGTTTATGCCATTTCGGGACGGAACGTGTAACCAAGCTTCGCCAGATGTTCTTTGCTTGTCCTGGCGCACTCGAAGGGAGCTAAGGGCGCACCCGGAGTCCCGTCCAGTTCGACCATGACGTATTGCAGACCTTCGGCTTTCTCCAGCACATCCATTACTGCCGGAAGGTCCACCTTGCCCATACCGAGGGGGCAGTAGCCGGCCCACGCCCGTTCGCCCACGAAATCCTTGAGGTGGACAGTGCGCAAAAGGGACTGAAAGTCCTTGAGCATAGGCAGCGGGTCGGTTCCGCTTTTCTGCAACTGGCCAACGTCCGGCCCGAACTTTACGACGCGCGTATCCACAGCGTCGAAGACTGCGTACACCTGGTCCCGCGTATCCACGCACGTCCCGGTGTGTTGATGGAGGGCGGCCGCGAGTCCCAGATCAGTCAGCGCCTTGCTCACTTCATTCAACGTGATTACCAGGTCGTTCTTGGCGGCCTTGAAATCGTAGGCGGTTCGGCTCACGCCGTTGGGCCCGATCACCGCGGTAATGCCGCCGTGCTTCTTGAGGATCTTGCCCAACCGGATGGCCTTCTCCACTTGCGCCTTCCGCACCGTCGGATCCGTCAGGTTGAAATTGAAATAGCTGGAGGGCATCGGAATCTTGTACTGCTCCAGCAATTTCCCCCAACCGGGGTTCTCTTCGATCGGTTCCACCGCATCGTTGTAGGACTCGTACCCCCAATAGCCGAGTTTGGCGGAGTCCCGCAAGCCCGGCTCTACGCTCTCTACCTTAAAACCCCAGTTGATGCTCGTCTGCCCAACCTTCAACCTTCGCGCCGGCGCCGCCTGGCCGGCCGGTGTTCTGAGGCTCGCCGCGCCCATACACAGGCCGAGGGTCCTCATCATCTGCCGCCGGCTGCATTCATTCCGCGTTTGCATGGTCTGCTCCTTGGCCCTGCGTCACCGCAGGGGCTTGCCGAAAACTTCAACCTCGATATAGTGGTTCGCGGGCGTCCTGTCGCTGCCGTTGCTGATCAGGCGCACGTACCGCGCCTCCACGCCCTTCGCGTCGATCAGCTTGCCTTCCGCGGTTTCCACGTACCGCATGTCCTTGCCGATGCCGCTCCCCGTTTCATTGTTGGCGTCGTTGTTGAACAGCGTCCGCACGTTGCTGATGAAATCCGGATCGTCCGCCACCTGCACCACCACGCCCGCATAGGCCCTGGCCTCTTTGTGAAAATGCCAGACCAGGACCGCGTAGATGGTGCACTTCGCCTCCAGGTCGATCACCACATTTTGCACACCGGGCTTAAGCTCCACGTAGGTGCCGTCGATCCCCGTCTTGTTGCCGTCCGCGATCATCTCCAGGGTGCCGATCACCGGGTCGGAGTCGCTGCCCGAAACCGGCTTGTGCAGGGCCACATTGCTGGTTCCAGCCGGCGCCAGGAAAGGAGGTCTCGGCTTGCCCAAAGGCTTTTCCAGATTGGCCACCTTTGGAGGAGTGGGCGTGCCTTCGAACAGGGGCTTCGGCAGTGCGACCGGCAGCGGCTGCAATTGCATGGATTGCGCACCCGCCGGAGCCAAGCACGCCGCCAGTAACAGGATGGGTAAGAGTCTCATCTTCCTCAATTCTAGTCGGCTGGTAAGGTCCTTATTGTCCGGCCGGCCGGTTGCCCGGCGCAGTATCCGCGTCCAGGTCGCCGAGCGCGAACTGGACCCCTGCCATGAAGTGCCGGACCAAAACGTTGTCCATCAAAGCCGTGGGCGCGTGCCCCAGGCTGGAATAGAACACCCGCCCCTTCCCGTAGCCGCGGATCCAGCTAATGGCGTAGTCGCCGTCGGCGCGCGTGCAGATATCGCAACCGCGGCCCTGGTTCAGGTCCGTCTTCGGAACATCGATACTCAACAGCACGTGCACCCTCTGGCGCGAGTAATTGGACCAGCGGAAGTGCTCGTCGATGGATTCGAACGCCTGCCCGCCAAAGGCCGCGTTGATCGCGCTCGCCGGATCGTCCAGCTTCACCGTCACTCTTTCGGTCGCTTCCCGGTGCGCTCCGGAACTGGCGCCGATGATCTCCGTGAACTCGGGCCAGTCGATCGAGGCATGCGTTGACGCATGATAGCCCGCGAGACCGCCGCCCTCCTGCAGAAACCGCACGATGCTGGATCGCACTTCCGGATCCGCGAACAGCATGCCGACCGTATTGTTGAGGAATATCGCGTCGTACTGGCGCAGCTTCGCGTACTGGAAGTTGGCCAGGTCATTGCTGAACGTCGCCTCCCAGGCGCCGGTTCTTTTGCCGTATTGTTCCAGCACGTAGTTGGCGTACGGAATCGACGGGTGGCCGGGATAGCCGACCTGCAGGTCGATCACGAGCAGCTTTCTCGCCTTCCGGGGCTTGGCCTGCGGATGCGCCGGGATGGCGGCGTCCATCTTCTGCTTTGCCTCGGCCTTCTGCTCCACCGTCAGGCGGGTCTGCGCGTCGACCGTGCGGATGGCGGCCGAACGGCCCAACTCGCTGACGTACTCGCTCATCACCGGCGTGAGCGCCGTCTCGTAAGCTTGCAGCTTCGCCGAGAGGTCCGTCAGGGCTTCGCCCGAGGCGGTTGGCTCGAAGGTGTAGATGGCGGACCGGACCTTTTGGCGATACAGAGCGAGGAAGAGATCCTTCCAGTCCGCGGCACGGGCGCCGGTGAGCCGCACGGCGAAGAGCCGGTCCTGGAGCGCCGCCGCACCGGCGAAGTCGGCGTAGGCGCCAATTTTGTCGCCGCGCCCGTCCAGCATCTTGCGCAGTGCTTTGGGGTCGGGGTGGACCAGCGCCACGCGGATGTTGAATTCCGCGGCCAGCCGGTCGATCAGCGGGAGCGCCCCCGCAGCGGGCTCCGAGATGATGGTCTCCACGTTTAACGCCTTGGCGAACTCGAACAACTCGCGCGCGGCGGCCTCGTCACTGGGGATCGACGGAATCGAATAGGCCACGATTTTGCGGTTTCGCAGCGCGCCCTTGACGACATTGATCTCCTTGGACGAGAGGCCGGGAGCCAGTGGTTTCGCAATGCCGCCGCCCGTCTTCTGCGTGCTGGAGGCCTCGATGTTCGGGACGCGCAGCGGGGCGATTCGGTCCACGGCTTCAAGGAACCTCATCTCCCGGAAGCTTGCCACGGGCACCGCGACTCTAAAGAAAACCGTGTTCACGGCTCCGGTCCGGATCTGCGCCCAATCCTGCGCGTTCCCCGTCCCGGGGGAAAGGGCCAGTCCGGCTACCCCCGCCGCCAGCATCAGCTGCCACTGTCTTATCGTCATACGTCTTTGCCTCGTTCTCCGGCTACTGCACGCCGGACGCGCGAATCGTTTCGACCGCGGCTTTCGCCTCTCTGGCCACATCCGCATCCGTTGCAGCCGATTCGGCCATCTGCAAAGCACCCGGTGTCGGGTAGAGTTGCAGCAGCGCCAGGATCGCCCGTTTTTCCGCCGCCTGTTTGGCCAGCGGCCAGACCTCTTTCAACAACGCCACGGATTGCGCGGCAGAGCGCTCCGCGGGCACACCAATGAGCTTGATATAACCCCGCAGCGCCAGGATCTGCCGCGTCGTATTCGTATCGCCGCGGGCGGCTTCCAGAAGGTCGGGAAGCGGATCCGGAGTCATCCAGGCGGTCAGCGCCAGGATCGCGGCTCGCGCGATCTCCGGGTCGGGATCCTTCAAGCCGGCGCGCAAAACCGGGAGCGCCTCGCCGGCCGAAACCTGGCCCATGACATCCATCAGGGTGAGCTTCGTCTGCTTGTCGCCCGCCGATTCGTACGCCGCCAGCACGGGGCCAATCTCCGGCCGGGCAGCCCGCTTCATCACCGATGCCAGGGTTAACGCCGCCTCGCGCCGCTCGTTCGAGTTCTGGATCTTCAGAACGGTGGCGAGCAGCGCCGGAGCCTGCTCCGGGCCGGCGGCATTGCGGACGGCGCGAATCGCGGCCTGCGACGACGCACGATCCGGGCCTTGCGCGATCTTCATCAGCACACCGGCCAGCTCCGGAGACGCGCGCTCGCCGGCCGCCCGGATCAGTTCCAGTTGCACCTTGCCGGATGACGAGGCGATGGCCGAGACGATGGCGCTATCCACGCCGGGGCCGTGCAAAAGCGCGAGGCTCTCGCGGGCGGCGGCCTGCTCTTCTCCTTGCGTGCCGGCAGCCAGGTCCGCCAACAGCGCCACGGAAGATCCGTCTCCCGCCTTGCCGAGTGTTGCGATCGCCGTCGCGCGCACTTCCGGAACGGCGCTCTTCAAGCCCTCCATTACCGCAGGCCGTGCAACGGCTACGTCATCCCGTTCCGCCAGGGCCGTCAGCACGCGAATCTGGCCGGTGGGTGTGAGCCCGGCATACCGCTGCACGAAGATCGCGGTGACAATGGCACCGGGCACGCCGTTGAGAAGCCGTATGGCCGCGGCCTGCACGTCGGCGTCACTCGAACCGAGTTCCTTTTCGAGCAGCGGGACCGCCGCCGCGCGGTCCAGCGCGGCCAGCCCGGTGAGGCCTGCGATGCGAATCATCGACGGCTCGCCCGCCGCGCTCAACTCCCGATATGCAGCGCGCGCCGCGGCCTTGCCACCCCCGGCCGCGACCGCGCCGGCGCAGCGGGCATACGCGCGCAGCACAGGCTCGCGTCGCGCGCCCGCCGCCGTTCCCAGCACTCCCCGGATGGTTGCCAGAGCCTGGCTGTCGCCGATCTCCGCCAACGCACCGAGTGCCGCGTCGAAGACGGCCGCGTCCGGCGATCCCAGCAGGTTTTTCAGCGCGGGCACCGCCAGCGCATCGCGGCGCTCGCCCACGGCGTTGACGATGCCGGCTTGCGCCTTCCCGGAGGCGTGCGGCAAGGCGTTCCGCAACGCCGCGCCTGCCGCCGGCGATGGAATGCGCGCCAGCGCGTAGCGCGCCATCTCCGCCATCGAGGCGTCGCGCAGCAGACGGGCCATGGTGGGCACGGAAGCTCCGGTCCCGATGAGGCTGAGTTGGCGGCAGACGAAATCCTTGCCCGCCGGAGAGGTCTTCGCATCCGGCGCGAGCATGCGCAACAGCCGGGCCTCGATCCGCGGCAGTTCGCTCTTCGAGTTCATCGCCGCGCGCAGGAAGTCAATGAATTCGTACAAGGGATCGCGCGGCTGGCCCGGATCCCACGCAGCGACCCGCGCCAGTACCGGCTCCATGTCCGCCAGCCTGGGCCCCGTCTGGGCGCCCAGCGGCAGGGAAAACGCCCATGCGGCAATCACGGCGATAGCTTGGATCCTCATCTCATATATGCCAGGAGCCGCGCATCGGCCGCCACAGCAGGCGCTCGGCCGCGGGGTTGTTCAGGATCCGTTGCCGCTCCGGGTCCCACAGAATCCTGGTGTTGGTCAGAATCGAGATCAGTCCCAGGTAGCCCGGCGTGGCCGAGCGCAGCGCCACGTCGGGCGGCGAAAGCGTTCGCCGGCGCGTCCTCACGCATTCCAGGAACTGCCGGTGATGGTTGGTGGATCGCTCGAAGCGAAGCTCGTCCGGGCGTATCTTGCTCATCAGGATCGACCGCGGCCTGGCGTCGATGCCCGATCGATCCACCCAGATCCACCCTTCGTCGCCGTACCACGTGACCCCACGCTTCATCTCGAATCCGCCGCTGATATCGAGCACTACTCCGTTTGCATAGCGGGCCTTCACCTGGAACCGTGAAGGGGCGTTCCACACGCGGTGCGAGCGCAGAAACTCGCCGGTGCCTTCGACCTCCACCGGGCCAGTCCGGTCGAACCCCAGGCCCCAGTGGGCGGTATCCACGTGATGGCCCACCCAGTCCATCAGCATGCCGCCGCCGTAGTCGAGATTCCAGCGCCAGGTCTTATGCAC
>JAPKZC010000320.1:2106-6006 GCA_026394025.1 Candidatus Solibacter sp. | reverse complement strand
CGAGTGACCTTGCCGATACGGCCGTTGCGGACCAGCTCGCAGGCAAAGCGGAAGTCGTCCCGCGACCTCTGCCAGCTTCCCGTCTGCCACACCCGGCCGTAGCGCTCCACCGCGGCGACAATCGCTTGCGCCTCGGCGAAATTCTGCGCCAGCGGTTTCTCCCCGTAGATGTCTTTCCCGGCCGCCGCGGAGGCCGTCCCGAGGATGCCGTGCCAGTGGTCCGGCGCCGCCAGCATCACCGCGTCGATATCCTGGCGGGCCAGCACTTCTTCGAAGAAGCGATAGGTCTTGCAGTCCTGGTTGCCGTACTTGGCGTTGATCGTCTGCCGCGCCGTTTCCAGGTGCTCGGAATCGATGTCGCAGGCCGCCACCACCTGGGCCCCCGGCTCTTCCAGGAAGCTCTGCACGTTGTTGCCGCCCTGCCAACCGGTGCCGATGCAGGCCACCGTGATCCGGTCGCCCGGCGATACGGCGCCGTCCCTGCCGAGCGCGGAGGAGGGTACGATGTTGGCGCACAGCGCCACTCCAGCGCCTTTCAGGAACTCTCGTCTGTTGGTCCGCGGCATCACGCACTTACCGTTTTATCGCATGCCGTCAAATGCGCCAAGGGCTGCGCATCGGCCGGGACAGAAGGCGATTGGCTTCGGCATCGCCGGAGAACTCCTCCCGCGCCGGATCCCAACGCAGCTTCCGCCCGAGGCACAACGCGATGTATTCCTGCTGCACCACCATCTGATCGCGCGCGGCGTTGTCCACGGGCGAGATGGTCTTCTGCCCGCCGCGTATGGCCTGCAACAGGTTCAGCCGGTGATTATCGCTGCGAATGACCTGAATCTGGTTGGGCCCGATGGTCTCCGCGGCCAGTTTGGCGGGGTGCGTGATAATGCCTTCCCGGCTGACGTATATCCAACCTTCGCTGCCGAAGATCACCGTTGCCCCGATGGAAGGAAGCAGGTTGAACTGCGATGCCCGCTGCTTGGCCGTTACCATGTCCATGTGCAACAGCCGTACGCCGTTGGCGTACTTCTGCTCGGCAGTCCACTGGTAGGGCGTGTCGCGCAGGTCGGTGTAGAACTTGCCGGAGGCCTCCACTTCGACCGGCGTTGTTGTGTCACCGTGCAGCCACTGCGCGATATCCCCGTCGTGTATGCCCCATGCGCCGTCGATGCAGCCCAGGCCGTAGTCGCTCATGAAAAGCCACGCCGTCGTATTGACGACGATGTCCCGGTATGGCGCCCACGGCGAAGGACCGAGCCACATTTCGTAATCGATGTCGAGGGGCGGATTCTGCACGCGCCCCATCATGCTGCCGTTGCCGCCGCCTCCCACCGAACCGATCATGATGGTCTCGAGCTCGCCGATACGCTTGTTGCGCACCAGTTCCACCGCGTGCCGGTAGTAGAAGCTGGAGCGCTGCTGGGTGCCGCATTGGAAGGCGACTCCGCTGCGCGTCACGGCCTGCCGCACCGCCTGGGCCTCGGCCACGGACAGCGACAGCGGCTTCTCGCAGAACATGTGCTTGCCCTGGCGCGCCGCTTCGATGCATACCAGAGGATGCCAGCGCTCGCCGGTGGCGATCAGGACGGCGTCGATATCGCGGCGCGCCAGCAACTCGCGGTAGTCGCTATGCAGGGCGCACTGCTGGTCGCCATTGCGCTGGTTGACCAGGGTGGCGGCCCGCTCGCGCGAGCTTTGGCGCACGTCGCACACCGCCGCCACGCGCGCGTCCTGCTCGTTGAGGAATCCGCGCATATCGCCGGTGCCCTGCCGGCCCACGCCGATCGAGCCCATGACGATGCGGTCGCTGGGCGCCGGGTAGCCGTCCCGGCCCAACGCGGAGGAGGGAACGATGGCCGGGAATCCGGCCAATACGCCGCCCGCCGCCATCTTCAGGAAATCGCGCCGCCCACCCATGCTCACACCTCCCCGCTCCACCATATACGATCTTGTCAGGCATCGAAACCCGACAGTCCGTTGTGTCCTAAGGGCTGGACGATTTCCGTCCGCTGCGGCTGTCCATTAGGCTGGACACGAGGCATTGCGCGGGGATAGAATTGCGGTTCAAGGGGGGAGGGCCATGCTGCCAGTCAAAACCGCCTCGCCGCCATCGGTGGACCGGGCATTCACGATCCTCGAAGAGGTGGCGCAGTCGAACCGGGGACTCCGCCTGCGGGAGATCGCCCTGAAGCTGGGGGCCCCGCGAAGCTCGACTCACTCCCTGCTGGTGGCGCTGGAGCGGCGCGGCGTGTTTACGCTGGCCAACGCGGGTCTCAAAGGAATGGCGCTCCGCGAGATCAGCCATCCCATCCTGGCCGGCCTGATGCGGCAGACCGGTCTCACGGTCCACATGGCGATTCTGGATCGCGAGCACGCCGTCCTCATCGAGCAGATCGTGCCGCCGCCGGAACTGGGGCCCACCACGTGGCCGGGCGAGCGGCTGGAGCTGCACTGCACCGCGCTCGGCAAGGCGCTGGCTGCGTTCGAACCGGAGGAGCATTGGGATGGGTTCGCCGGCAAGCGCGCGCTTGCGCGGCACAACGACAACACCATCTGCTCCCGCAAGAAGTTCCTGGACGAGCTGGCGACCACATGCAAGCGGGGCTACGCGATGGACGACGAGGAGGTAGACCTCGGCGTGCGCTGCCTCGGGGTACCGGTCT
Organism: Candidatus Solibacter sp.; assembly: GCA_026394025.1. Lineage (GTDB taxonomy): Bacteria > Acidobacteriota > Terriglobia > Bryobacterales > Bryobacteraceae > Solibacter. Next base: position 3,346 of record JAPKZC010000320.1, on the reverse strand, counting down.
TCGGCGCCGGGCGGGAGGCGGTGGCCGCTATCAGCGTTTCAGGGACGTGTGTGGAGGTGCATACCGGCAATGCCGCGGAACTGGTGAAGCTGTTGACCGCCGCAGCGAACCAGATTCGAAGGGCGCTCGGCGGCAACGGCACGGCCTACGGAGGCGCCGCGCCGGCAGCGACGTAGCCACGCACTTCGACGCCGGGACGCAGCCACACGGGTCGGGGAAACAGGCTGACAAACAGCGCCCGCTCCCCGGGGGGCGGGAGGTCGTAAAGCAGCCGGGCCATGGCGTCCTCGTTAATGGGGGAGCACAGGATGATGGGGCCGGCCCGCCCGATGCGCGGTGGAGCGGACCACCGGCGCGCCGCGGAATACTGCCGGAGATACCAGGGCAGGGGCCACCAGTTGTCCCCGGCGACGATGTCGATCCCCGTAGCGTAGCCCGACGGCTGGTGGCGCGCGATCTGTGCGATGCGATCACGAATCTGGTAGACGTCCCGGGTGGTGTGGGCGTAAGCGTAGGGGTTATGAGGATCGGCAGCCAGCGGGAACCCATAGCGGACCGCCTGTACGGCTGCGGCAACCGTCACCACGACGGTTGCCACGATGGCAGCCCGGCGCCACCGCGATTCGAGCAGCGCCGCGAACCCGAGGGCGGCGATCAGGACGCAACCGTGCACCGGGCCGGCGGCGCACCAGGGCGTTTTGTATGGCAGGGCTGAATAGAGGACCGTCAAAACCCCGGCATAGACGCCCAGGAAGAGGGCGATCCGATGACGGCCCGCCAGGCGGGCGAACGCAACCAGGCCAGCGAGCAGCCAGAAAGCGTCGCCGGCGGGAGTGAGGGCCCGCAGGTAGTAATCCCAGGGATGCGCGTGCCCGCCGCCGGAGCCGGCACGCCCCGCGTAGATGAGCAGGCCTCGCAGCGACTCGCCGGATTGCGATCGCAACAGCAGCGCGGCCGCGGCGATCGCAACCAGCGCAGTGACGCCGAGATCGGCGGGCCGGATGCGGAAGTGCGCGGCGAGGCAGGCCACGGCCACCGCGAGGAACACCAGCACGGCGGTCTCCTTGGTGGCGTACATCAATCCGGCGCATACGCCTGCCGGCACGGCCCATCGCAGGCCCGGGGATCGCTGGTACCCGAGCACACAGAGCAGCAGGCCGCCGGAGAGGAGGACCAGGAACATCTCGGGAATGTAGTAACGGCTGTAGTAGACCAGCACCGGCGAGACCGCGGTGAACAG
>JAPKZC010000320.1:0-2057 GCA_026394025.1 Candidatus Solibacter sp. | reverse complement strand
GGCCGCCAGGCCCGCGCCCCGGCCCATTGAGTTCATGAGGGCAAGGGAGACCAGCACCAGCGCCAGTCCGGCAAGGGCGGGCACCACGCGGATGGTCCATTCGTTCAGGTCGGCGTACCGCCACTGGCGGGCAATCCACGCCGCGGGAAGAGTGGCATAAGCCAGGCCCGGCCCGTGATGCTCGGCCGGATCGTAGTGGAACGAGTGCTTCTCCAGCAGGGTGGCAAACCGGTCGGCCTGGATGGCCTCGTCGGCATGCATTGGACGATCGGCCAGGTAGGGCAGGCGGAGCAACGCCGCCAGCGCCACGACCGCGAGGATCGGGCCGTACTGCCGTGGTTGAATTTTACTTCTTCCCCGCCGCGGCACTGGGCGCGGCGCCGGCCTTCAGATCACCCAACGCATACTGAATGCCGGCCAGAATGTGCTCCAACATTGCGGGATTCGAAAAGATGGCCGGACCGTGCGCCAGGCCGTAGTAGAATACGCGTCCCTTGCCTTCGTTGCGGATCCAGCTCAGGGGAAAGTCCTGGTCCTTGGCGCGCACCGGCAGCATGGGGTGCTTGGGCTGACCCGTCTTCTCCATATCGACGCTGAGGAGCACGTGCAGGTGGTCGCGCAGTGCAGGCTCCTGCAACTGGTTCACCTCATCGGTGACCTGAAAGCCGGTTCCCTTGAAGACAGCGGTGAGCGGGCTCCTCGGATCATCCACTTTGAACGTCAGGCTATCGGTGGGGGCCCATGGATGGCCGCCGTTTTCCGTGCCGCCGAGCATTCTGCCGAAGGCGGGCCACTGGTCGTACACGGGATGCTGCACGAAGGTCGCGATGGCGCCGTGGATGCCGACGAAGCCACGGCCTCCGGTGATGAAGTCGAGCAGCGACTTTCTCAGCTCTGGATCGTTGAAGAGGACGCCCTGGGTGTTGTTGAAGCAGATGGCGTCGAACTGCTTGATTTTGTCCGGGCGGAACATCTCCACGTCGTCGCTGAAGACGGCCTCGAAAGCGCCGGTCTGTTTGCCCATCAGCTCGATGGCATAGTTACCCGCTGCGATGGCGGAGTGGCCGCGAATCACACGCTCTCCATTCTTCGCCAGGTTGGTAACCAGAAGCCGGCGGCCTTTCCTGGGTTTGGCGGGAGGCTTTTTCGGGGCGGCAGCCTCAATCTGTTGCTTCTGCTCTGGCGTAAGCGGCGGCTGCTGCCCGCAGACGAGCGTGGCGCAGAGAGCGGCTCCGGAGAGCGCGAGGAAGAACCGTTTCGTCATGGAAGTATCCTGATAGATTGCGCTTGATATGTCTAGTTCCGGACGGTGCGCTCGAGGCGCGCCACGGCCGCCTTGGCTTCGGCGGCCACCTCGGCGTCGTTGAGCGATGCCCTGGCGAGGTCGAGGGACTCGCGGACGGGGAAGCGGGGCAGTAGCGCCAGTACCGCACGCTTCTCCTCGGCCTGTTTGGCCAAGCCCATGGTTTCGGCGAGCATAGCGGCCGATTCGCGCGGCGGGCGCGCCGGCGCGGGCAGCCCGATCAACTGGATCGCGCCGCGCAAGGCCAGCACCTGGTGCGCCGGGTTGGCAGCGGAGCGAGCCGCGGCCAACAGGTCCGGGAACGGCGTGATGTCGGGCCACTCGGTCAGGGCGAGAATGGCAGCCCGCCGGGCGCGGGCGTCCTGATCGGCGAGGGCGGCGCGGAGAGCCACCAGCGCCTCCGGGTTTCCGCTGCGCCCCATCACCTGCAACAAAGCGGTGCGTGCCTCGGGATCGGCGGCCGGCGTGTAAGCGGAGAGCACGTCCTTGATGCGCGAAGCGTCGGACCGGCGGAGCACGGCTCCCAGGCTTCTGACGGCTTCGGCGCGGTCGCCCGGCTGCACAGGGGTCACCACCAGGGCTACCATGGCCGCGATGTCGTTTGCGGATCCGGTGTCTTTGAGGGCGCGCAGCGATTCGCGGCGCACGTCGGGACTGGCGTCGCGGGCCATCTTCACGAGCACGGGAGATGCGGCAGCGGCGCCGCGATCGCCCGCGGCGCGGATCAATTCCAGCCGGACCTTTGGCTCCGCGC
>JAPKZC010000312.1:11110-15013 GCA_026394025.1 Candidatus Solibacter sp. | reverse complement strand
GCGCGAGGAGCCGGCCCCGATGGGGGGGAAGCTTCCCAGCGAAGTGGAGAAGATCGTCGCCCGCTGCCTGCGCAAGGACCCGGCGCGGCGCTTTCAGCACATCGACGATGTGAAGGTCGAATTGGAGGAGTTGAAGGCGGATCTGGAATCCGGTAAGACCGGCGTCGCCGCCACGCCCGGGCCGAAGCGCGGCCGGCGTTGGCTTTGGGCCGCCCCCATCGCCGCCGCCCTCTTGCTGGCGGTCGCCCTGGGTATGCGATTGCGCCGCGGAGAGCCCCCTCCGGACCTCCATGCCGTGGCGCTGACCTCCAATTCCTCCGGCTCAGCGCTCGATCCCTCGTTTTCGCCGGACGGCAGGAAGGTGGCCTTCGCCTGGAACGGCGAGAAGGCGGACAACATGGACATCTACGTCAAGCAGATCGGTGCTGTGGGACCGCCCATGCCGCTCACCACGAATCCCGCGCCGGATATCAACCCGGCTTGGTCTCCCAACGGCGAGTGGATCGCCTTCAGGCGCCGCCTAGGCGGCGCCGATGCGATCATGTTGATCCCGTCCGTGGGTGGGCAGGAGCGTGAACTGGATAGAATCCCGCCCTGGAAGCCACCGTTCCGGATTGCGCCCATGTCGTCCGGATCCTGGACGCCGGACTCGAAATGGCTGGTCTTCGCTGCGCAGGATTCGCCGGGGGGGCCAACCAGCATTCGGGCCATCTCCGTCGAAACGCGCGAGCGTCGCCAACAGACCACGTTTCGAACCCAATCCATGGGGGCCGAGGTGGTTCTGGGTGACAGCAGCCCGTCGCTTTCACCGGATGGCCGCACCCTGGCGTTTGCCCGGCATGTGAAGACCTGGGTTTTCGAACTCTACGCGCTGCGTCTGACGCGGGACCTGCGGCCCGATGGGGAGCCGGCACGGGTTATCGACCGGAGGCATTCGGCCATAACCGGCATTGAGTGGACTGCCGATGGCGGTGAGATCGTGTATGCAGCGGGCGTTATTGGGAACGCGCCTCTCTGGCGAGTTCCGGCTTCCGGAAACCGGGCGCCGAAACGCCTGCCGTACGCGCCGCGGGCGATAGGCGCCCCCGCGATTGCACGCGCCGTCTCCCGCCTCGCCTTCGCCTCCAGTACCTACACCTCGAGCATCTGGCGCCTCAACACCCGCACGGGAGAGCGCATCAAGCTCTCATCCGCCAAGGATGCTTTCATCCAGCACTTGCAGTATTCGCCGGACGGACGCAAGATCTCCTACAATTCCAACCGCAGTGGGGATGGTGAAATCTGGACCTGCGACGCCGACGGATCGCACTGTTTGCAACTCACATCGTTCGAAAGCGCATTCTCCACAGAAAGGACCACACTTCCGGTCGTAGGCTTGTCCTGCGGAGCGCCGCGCTGGTCCCCCGATAGCCGCTGGCTGACGTTCAGCTGCAACCCGGAGGGACACATCGAGATCTACGTGATGCCCGCCGACGGCGGCGCGCCGCGCCGCGTGACCCACTTCGATGCCACCAACAACATTTCAAGCTTTTCGCAAGACGGCCTTTGGATCTATTTCGCCTCCGACCGCTCTGGCCGGTATGAGGTCTGGAAAACCCCGGCAAAAGGCGGCGAGGCGGTGCAGGTCACTCGTTCGGGAGGCTACGGCGCCTTCGAATCAACCGATGGCAACCTTTATTACACCAAGTACCCGGCACCGTCGCCTCTGTTCCGAATGCCGGTCGGAGGTGGCGCGGAAGCCCAGGTCCTGCCGAAGGTCGTTCATTTTTCCGCGTTCGCAGTGACGAAGGAAGGAATCTACAGCTCGCCGGACGGGAGGACGATTCAGTTCCTCGACACGGCGTCGAACAAGACCGTCAATCTGGCTTGGGACGAGCCTTTCGAATTCTTCCTGTGCGTCTCGCCGGATGGTGCCTACGTCTTGACGTCGCAGATAGACCGGAACGCCACGAACCTGATGCTGGTGGAGGGGTTCCGGTGAGCCATGGCTCATAACGGAACGGCGTGGGTGCTCTCCCGGATCTGCCATTGAGGCCGTTTTTGGGAGGCCGTCAGGCCGATCATCGCCATGAGGGATATGGGGCTTCTCGTATATCCCGTCAGCAGACCCCGCTGGCGATCGCAGGTGACCCTCGGCGGGAGCTACTTCAACCAGAGGGCGTTTCGAGACAACTTCCGAGTAAACCGACGATCCGACCACTGAAGTTCGATTCCGCGCCCCCCCCATGCTCCGCCCGCCGTGATATATACTTGCATTTCGTCAGGCTCCATCGCTCGAAGGGCACTATTCGAGGTCTACTATCATGAACCGTCGTACCTTCCTTGGCGCCGCCGCCGCTGTCGGCGCCGCCACCCGCTCCGTTCGCGGAGCCAATGACCGCGTCGTCGTCGGCCTCATCGGTTGCGGCGGACGCGGACGCTACGTCGCCAGTTTAATGCGCCAGGCGCCCAACGTCGAATTCGCCGCCGGCGCCGACGTTTACCTCGGCAACGCCGAAAGGGCCAAGCAATGGGCCGGCCCCAACGCCGTCGCTTATCAGGACTTCCGCAAACTTCTGGAGCGCAAGGATATCGATGCCGTGATGGTGTCCACTCCAGACCACTGGCACGCCGCCGCCACCATCCTCGCCTGCCAGGCCGGCAAGGATGTCTACGTGGAAAAGCCCGTCTGCCACAACATCCGCGAGGGCCGCAAGATGGTGGATGCCGCGCGCCGCCATAACCGCATCGTGCAGGCCGGCATGCAGCACCGCTCCGCCCCGCACTATCAGGAAGTGCAGCGCATTGTACAGAGCGGCGCGCTCGGCCGCGTCCACTTCGTGCGCGTCTGGAACTACGTCAACATGTCCCCGCAAGGCATCGGCCGGGTGCCCGATTCCCCGGTCCCCGAGGGCCTCAATTGGGATTTCTACCTCGGAACTGCCCCTCAGGTGCCTTTCAATTCCAAGCGCTTCCTCTCCAGCTTCCGCTGGTTCCGCGATTACGCCGGCGGGTACATCACAGACTACGGCACGCACCGCTTCGACACCGTCCATCAGGTGATGGACGCCACCGCGCCCCAGACCATCTCCGCCACCGGCGCCCGCTTCCGCATCGACGACGCCGGCGATATCCCCGACGTTCTGCAGGTCACGTACAAATATCCCAACTTCATCCTGAGTTACGAAGCCTGCCTGCTCAGCGGTATCGGCACTGGCCCCAAGATCCCCGGCATGAGGTATTACAACGCCCGCGGCGAAGACGATCGTCCCCACGGCGAAGCCTACTACGGCACCAACGGCACCCTGTTCGCCGACCGCATCGGCTACGAAGTTTATGCCGACCCCAAGCCCGAAGGCAAGCCGCCCGAGAAATCCCACATGAATACGACTGACGCGACTGCATTACATGCCGCCGCGTTTGTCGATGCCGTGCGCACCCGTAAGCGCCCCGCCGCCGATATCGAGGTCGGTTTCCGCTCCACCTCCGCCCCCCTGCTGGGCAACATCGCCTACGACACCGGCCGCAAACTCCACTGGGACGCCGTCAAGGAAGAATTCACCGGCGATGCCGAGGCCAACAAACACCTGGCCCGCGTCTCCCCCCGAAAGCAGTGGGACTGGGCCGGGTAAGGTTCCGACTTGTGCATCCGAGCGAAGCAGGGGCATCCACATTTCGCCGTTCACCGGGAACTTCATACCCTTCGGCATCACGCCGACAATAGTGGCGGGCTCCTCATTGACGCGGATGCTTTTGGCGAGCACGTTCGGGTCGCGCCCATGCCGGCTCTCCCAGACGCCGTACCCCAGGATGCACACGGGCGCCGCTCCCGCGCGGTCCTCATCTGGCAGAAAATCGCGCCCGATCAGCGGCTTCCGGCCAATCATCGAAAACGTGTTCGCCGTCATGCGCGATCCGCTGTAT
>JAPKZC010000312.1:0-11098 GCA_026394025.1 Candidatus Solibacter sp. | reverse complement strand
TCGCTCCGGAGCAGCCGTCGAATCAACCACCACCAGGGACGCGTTGGAGAAGGCGGCCAGGCTTTGAAACGTTGACGCCGATTCCCAACGCCAGCGCCGTCACCATCACGGCCGTGAACCCAGGGTCCCGCGCCAGCATCCGAACGCCGTACTTCACGTCCTGCCAGAAACTCGTGCCCATATCAAGATCCTTCCTACGGGAGTGTTTAACGGGGGAACGAGAACTGTCCGCGAAAAGTTCCGGTGTGGGTGTTCTATTCTGGTTTGAGACACCGATTCTGGTTTTAGACACCGATGCTACGTTTTTGCGCCGCCATAGCTTTGCTGACTCTCTGCCATGCCGCAAGCGGGCAGGACAATCCGGAGCGGATTCTTCAGGAGGCGGTTGCGTTGCACCGGGCGGGCAACGCGGAAGGCGCCATCCCGCGATACCGGGCCTATCTGAAATCGAGGCCGGAGGCCGTGGATGCGCGGTCCAACTTGGGCGCCGCTCTGTCCAGTACCGGACGATATTCCGAGGCCATCACGGAGTACCGGACGGCGCTGAAATCCCGTCCGCAGGACCCCCGCATCCGCCTGAATTTGGCGCTGGCCCATTACAAACTTGGTCAGATTTCCGAAGCCGCGGCGGAGTTGTCCGCCCTGCATACGGCGCAGCCCGCCGATTCGCAGACGCTGCTGCTGCTGGCCGATTGCTGGCTGCGCCAGGGGGAGCACCGCAAAGTCATCGCTCTGCTGACGCCGGTGGAACAACGCAACCAAAGCGACCTCGCCGTCGCCTACCTGTTGGGAACGGCGCTGCTGCGCGACAAACAGATCGACCGCGGCCAGCGGATTATCGATCGCATTCTCAGAAACGGCGATTCGGCGGAAGCCCGCCTTCTGCTGGGCACGGCCAAGCTGGGCGCCATGGATATCGAGGGCGCCATCGCCGATCTCCGCAAAGCCGCGGAGTTGAATCCCAATCTCGCGGGGACGCACGCCTACCTGGGCCGCGCCCACATGGAAGCCGGCGATTCGGCCCAAGCCCGCCTCGATTTTGAAAAGGAATTGCAACAGAATCCGAACGACTACGAATCCAACCTGAACCTGGGGGTCGTGCTCCGCCAGGAACACAATTACGACGCCGCGCGAACCCATCTGGCCCGCGCTCTGCGCGTGCGTCCCGGAGACATGCGCGTGCGCTTCCAGCTTGCTTCCGTCAGCCTGGACGCGGGCGATCTCGAAAAGGCCCGCGTCGCGCTGGAGGGAATCGTCGGCGAAGCGCCGACCTTCGTGGAGGCTCACGTTGCCCTGGCCACCACTTACTACCGGCTCAAACGCAAGAGCGATGGCGACCGAGAGAGGGAACTCGCGCGGAAATTGACTGCCGAACAGCAAGCCGCCCAGGCCAAGGAGAAGCCGTGAAGCCCGGCCTCCGCGCGTTGTTGTTCCTGGCGGCGGGGACTTGCACCGTTTGGTTTCTGGCTCTCTCGCCGGCGAAACCCGCGGCCCCGGCGAAACGCCCGGGATTCGTCAACGTCGCGGCCAGGTCGAAAATCCCGTACAAGACCAACAACAGCTTCGCCGGGCGCAAGTACTTCATACAGCCCATGTGCGGCGGTGTCGCGATGTTCGATTTCGACAATGACGGCAAGTTGGACATATTCTTCACCAACGGCGCCAAACTGCCGGAGTTGAAGAAGACCGACGCTTCTTACTTCAACTGCCTGCTCCACCAGAAGGGCGACGGCGCCTTCGAAGACGTCACGGCTCGTGCGGGTCTGACGGGCGAGCGGTTGGATTTCAACTTCGGCGTGGCGGTGGGAGACTACGACAACGACGGCTACGAAGATCTGTTCCTGGCGAGCGCCGGCGGGAATGCGCTCTACCATAACAACGGAGACGGCACGTTCACCGACGTGACCGAGGTCTCGGGCATCGGCGGCAAACCGCCGAACACGCTGAGCATCGAAGCCGCCTGGTTCGACTACGATAACGACGGCTTGCTGGACCTGATCGTCTCCAACTACACCATCTGGACCCCGCAGAAGGACATGCGCTGCCTGATGAACGATAAAGATTTCTACTGCGACCCGCGGCGCTACCCAAGCGTGCCCCACCAGCTCTTTCGCAACTTGGGCAAAGGAAAGTTCGCCGACGTTACGCAGAAATCGGGCTTCGCCGCCGTGCCGGGCAAGGGCATGGGCGTCTCCATCGCCGACTTTAATAACGATGGCTGGATGGACGTGTTCATCGCCAACGATACCGAGCCCAACTCGCTCTTCATGAACCAAAAGAATGGCACCTTTGAGGAAAAGGGCATGGAATTGGGCGTGGCCTACAACGACAACGGACGCACCGGCTCTTCCATGGGTTCCGACGCCAGGGATTTTGACAACGACGGCAAGGTGGATATCTTCTATAACAACCTGATGGGCCAGGTCTGGGCGCTCCTGCGCAATCGCGGCGACCTCTTCGAGCTCTATTCGGCCACGTCGCAGGTCCAGAAGCTGAGCATGCCTTACTCGGGCTGGAGCAATGGCTTCATCGACTACGATAACGACGGGTGGAAAGATATCTACTCATCCAACGGCGACGTCGATATGGTGAACGAGAAATCCGCGCAGCACGACACCATGTTCCGCAACGTGAATGGCAAATCGTTCGCGGACGTCTCCGAAGAGATGGGTAAGGATTTTCTGCGCAAAGGCTACCAGCGCGGTTCGGCGTTTGGCGACTTGAACGACGACGGGTTCCAGGATATCGTCGCGACCTCGCTCAACGAAGCGCCGCGGATCCTGCTAAGTAACGCCGAGGGCGGCAATCACTGGCTGCTGCTGAGCCTGGTCGGGCACAAGAGCGCGCGGGACGCCATCGGGGCACGGGTCAAACTGACCACGGCGTCGGGCCGCGTGTTGTACAACCACGTAGCCGTCAGCGTGGGGTTCATGTCCTCCAGCGACAAGCGCGTTCACTTCGGGCTGGGCCCGGAGACACAAATCGCCTCCATCGAAATCCGCTGGCCCAGTGGAATACTACAGACCATTAAGGGCGGCACGGCCGATCGTGTCCTGAAGATCGACGAGCCCGCAAAATAAAACGGGACAGGCGGACCCAAAGGGCGTCGGCCTGTCCCGCAATTCTCACTCCGCAATACTCAGAATCAGAAGACGAACTTCACCGCAAGCTGCACTACACGCCGCCCCTGCTTCTGCGTCGTGTAGCCGAACGTCGGCGAGTTGAGCTGACCGGTGGCACCGTTGTACCCCAGCGTCAGGTTGGTGGTGCCGGCGAAGCTCCAGAGCGGATGGTTGAGGACGTTGTACCCGTTGGCACGGAACTGCAACTTCATTCTCTCCTTGATCTGGAAGTTCTTGAACACGCCCAGGTCGGTGTTGAAGAATGCCGGCCCGTAGACTACCGGCAGAGTGGTGGGACCATTCTGGCCAATTTGCGTTGGGATGGCGAAGCATGCTCCGTTGATGTACTGGTGCGGCGCCAGGTTCGCCGTCGGGTCGCAGGTGACCAGCGGGTGAAGCGCAATGTTGTTCGTGCCCAGCAGCGAGGCGCTGGAGACGTTGAACGTGGTGCCGGGGATCTTGTAGCTATTGAGGTTCATGCCGAAGTTGTGTCCCCGGTTACCGGTGAGGTTGGCGCCGCTCTGCCACTGAGTGATGCCTGAAACCTGCCATCCGTTGACGAACCCGCCGGCCCACTTGTTCCGCGCGGGGTTCCCCAGTTCGATGGAGTAAGCGAAGTTGAAAATGTGCGTACGGTTGCTGTTCTGCACGGCGTAGTTGTTCCGCAAGTTGAACGAGTCGTATCCTGAGTTGACAATCCCCATCGCTTTCGCGAAGGAGTAGTTCAGGCTCATCGTGTAGCGTCCCTTGGAGCGCGCCCACGTCGTTTGCAGGGAGTTGTAATTGGCGTACCAGTTGTTGGTGGCCAGGTTGATGTCGGAGTACGCTTTGATGGGGCGGAAGTTGTTGGCCGTGAGGGAATTGGGGTCTAACCCGCCGTTGTTCGACGAGAGCATCGCGCCCTTCGGCACGATGTTGACGTTGTAGCCCTCGCCGCCCCCGGTGTTGAGCAGGTTCAGGCTCTCGTTGCCGACATAGGCCACTTCCAACATGCTCGACCACGGCAGGCGCTGCTGGATGGTGAAGCTGTAGCTCTTGGTAAGAGGCTGCTTGTCATCGGCCTTATCCACCGCGACCGGAGAGAGCGCCGCGCTCGAGAAGCTCAGCGTGTCGAGGTCCCTCGCCATGAGCGGCGCGGCATTGGCCGAACCACCAACGACATACGGCGAAGCGCCCTTGCCCTGATTGCTGCTGAGGGAGATCGTCTGGACACCGGCGGCCACATCCAGCCCGGAGGTGAACTGCCCCGAGTGGAAGTAGTACATGCCCCACCCGCCACGAATCACGGTATTGCCGTTACCGAACAGGTCGTACGCCACACCGAATCGCGGTTGATAGAACAACGCGCGGGTCGGGAATCCACCCAGCGGAACAGTGGGATCTTTCTTGTTCCAACTGAAACCGCAATACTGGGTGGGAACGCAACTCGTGTTGTACTTGCTGGCATCGAAATTGGAGAAGCCGAACCCGAGACGGTCCACCCAAGGTTGGAAATGGGTCATGCGAAGGCCGAGTTCCAGCGTGAGTTTCTTGTTCACCTTCCAGGAATCCTGAATAAATCCTTCATACGTGCTGTACGCGATGTCGTTGACGCGGTTGAACGACACCTGTTGGAAGGAGTTCAGGTTGCCAATCAGCATGTCGGCATAGTCGTTGCCGAGGCTGTTGGAGTTGCTGTTGCTCACCCTCAAGTTGCCCATGGAGTTGCCGCTGGCCGGCTGCGCATTCCGGATGTACTCGTAGAAGACGCCCGCTTTCAGGGTGTGCCTGCCCCAGACCTTCGCGACGGAATCGCTGAAACTCGGCATCCACTTGTTGGCGTAGAGACCCGCTTTCGGGCCGCCAATCTCAAAACCGCCGTAATTATTGATCTGTGAAGCTTCCGAGCCGCCGCCGAAATTCGGAATCTGGGCGACGCCGTTCTTATACAGGAGCTTGTAGGTGAAACCGACCTTGGCCGGGTCTACCTTCGACGGATCCTCGAACACGTTCGGGAAACCGATGAAGGTGTATCCGAAGACGAACTCATTGGTCATGGTCGGGCTGAAGACGTGCGTCAGCGAGGTCGTCATCGAGTCGGACCGGTTCTTGCCGATGACCGGCGTCGGGTAGGGGAGCTGTTGCGTGCTGGCGGTGGACCACAACTGCATCGGGAAGGGCTGCTTTTCGCGTTGCAGATTGTAGCGGACAAACAGCTTCGTGGAATCGCTGATGTTGTAGTCCACGCGCGTCATCCACTGATGGTTGTTCTGCTGGAAGGTCAAATCGTCGGTCCAGTTGTATCCGCCGGTGGCGTTGGGGTCGGAGTTCGGCTTGGGATACAGCTTCATCAACGCCAACATGCTTTGATCGATCGCGCTGGCCGGGATGATTCCGCCGGGGTACAGCGCGGCGTTCCGGGCGTTGATCTGGCCCGGGGGGGAACCGGAAGCGGACAGGTTGCCGAGTTTGGCGAGTTCCGTGGGCGAAAAATTGCCAGTGAGCATTCCCGCCGTGGGGACTTCGGCGCGCAGCAGGCCGGTGTCGAGCACCTGGTAGAAATATTGGTACCCGGTAAAGAAGAAGAGTTTCTGGTGGCTCTTGTTGAAGCGCGTACCGGGGATGTACAGCGGACCGCCCAGCGTGCCGCCCGGGTAGTAGTATTTGTTCTGCGGGCGCGGGGCCGAACTCGCGTTGGACAGCCAGTCGTTGGCATTCAGAACGTAGTTCCTGGCGTAGAGGAATCCCGAGCCGTGGAATTTCTGACCGCCCGATTTGGCCACCGAACTCAGCACCGCCGGACCCTTCTGGTTCTCGGCGCTGAAGTTGGACATGGTGATTTTGAACTCGGCGATCATGTCCGCGTTCGGGTTGACCGGCGTATCGCAGTTGCAGCCGGGGTCGTAAACGTGCGCGCCATCGGCGGTGATGTGCAAAGTGTTGCTGGGCAGCCCGTTGTAGGCATAGGCGTTGTTCAGCGGGCTCTGGCTGCCGGCGTTGCCGTTGGCATTAATGCCGATTGTGCCGCCGTTGAAGTTGGCGCCGTTGGCGGTGCCATTCTGGATGCCGAAGCCGGGCATCATCTTAATGAACTCGGCGGCGTTGGTTCCCACCTGGACGAAGTTTTCCAGTTGTTTGATGTTCAGGGTGGACGATTTTTCGCCCGAATCGACGGGTGTCAGCAGATCCGAAGTGGCCGAAATCTGGACACTCTCGGTAGTGCCGCCCACCTTCAGGCTGACATTCACATTCCGCTTCTCACCGCCGCCCATGGCGATTCCGGTTTCCCGGTGGGTTTCGAAGCCGGCCAACGTGACAGTCAATTCGTAGGTGCCAACCGGGATGGAAACGAATGAGTAGAAACCTTCCCTGTTGGTGACGGTCTCGCGAAGAGACCCGGACGCCTCGTCGCGCAACTTGACGGTTGCCTGTACGACCAGCGCATTCGACGTGTCGGAAACGACCCCGGTCAATGACGCATAAATGGATTGAGCCTGCAGACTGGCGGCGAAGGAAGCGAGCAACGCCACCGCCGCAAGGAATTTCCCAAGACGAACCATGAACACTCTCCTTTTCCGTGCGAACGAAACTAAACTAACCCTATTCTCCGATTACGGTTTCACTTGGAAGTATGACCCTGTTTGACGCCGAATTCAAGCGCCGGTCCCTAAAGCCAGCCGTTTCGGAAGTTCGGCGGAACAGGGGTCGGCGCTGTGGAGTGGGTTTGAGTTGTAGGGGGAGGCAGCGTTCCTGCTGGCCGTTGAGCGACGGCGGGCCTCTGGCCGGTGATTCCTCCACGCGAAGCGTTCGAGTTGTCAAAGAGCAACGGAGTGCTGTCAGCCGTCCGTACTGCGCCGGCTCAACCGGTGTCGAAGGAAGTGCGGAACCCTAGGGTCAACCAGAGGTAGTCACACAATTCCTGGGCGGAGCGCACGCCATGGTCTCCCCGGTGCAGATAGCGTAGCCGGTAGAGGCGTTCGATCACCATGGCGAGAGCGATCAGCAGCCAAACGATCAGGATGCTGTTGGGCTCATGGTGACAGATGTGCTCCATACCATAGCGGTTTTTGCCATCGTTGAAGCCGCCATTCTCAATTTCCCAGCGACTCTTGGCCATGCGGTAGAAGCTCAGGCTACCCAGCTTACCTGGTCGCCGCGTTGTAGCAGTTGCTCCGTCAAATGGCGGCCAAAGCCGCTGCTGACTCCGGTGATCAACCATGTTCGTTGTGACATCGTGAGTTCTCCAAGATTGTTTAAGTGGCGGTGCCGGGCTTGCCGGCCAGGACCGCACCCAAATCGTCACGAACCCGCTGCGGCTCGTCCGCCACGGGCATATTTGCCATATCCCGCACACCGTCCACCGCGCCTTGAGGGTCCGGATCAAGACTCGCGAACAGGCCGTCGAAGTCTTCGGGCGCGGGGCCTTTCGTTGCGACCAGTTCGAAGGTCTTGCGCAAGGCATGTCGCGAGGTGAGGCTGTGAACAAGAACCTCGGCGATCTGGCGGCGTGCGATCACGCCATCGCTGGAATTGCCTGCCTGGTGCGTGTCGCGCTGCAAGAGAACGAGCTTGTGCTCGTCCGGACGGTTGTAGTCGAACCAGCCGGGACGCACAATCGTGTACTCGAAGCCGCTGGCGCGCACCAGCCCTTAAGATCGGCGTTTCCAATCGTGGGCCTCTGTTGTTTGGTTATAGTGACCCGTGCGGTTGGTGACTCCGATAGCTGTCATCAGCGCGATCCGTGCCGTCCGTGAACCCAGCGCATTCAGAACGTTGCGCACCCCGCCGTAGTCCACGTTCTCGGCGCCTACCTTGCCGCTGCCGTCCGACCCGTGCGTGAACACGATGGCATCTATGCCCTCGACCGCGGCCGCGAGCGTCTCGGGGCGGGTGATTTCGCCGATGACCACCTGCGCCTCAGGGGGAAGTTGGCGCGCCTTGGCCTGCCTTCGCACCAGAGCGCGAACGGCGTACCGTTGAGCGAGTGCTTCCTTCACCACGAGGAGACCGATGCTGCCGGTCGCTCCAATCACAAGCACGTTCATAAAGCGGTAACCTCATCGACGATCCGCAGCCGATTGAGCGTTCGGCGATACCCAATGAATGGGAGTAACTGGGTCAGCACGTCGATCAGGCGCACGCGGTCGTTGCCGACGCGCAGATTCGCCGCGACGTGCCCTTTGACTTGCGGCTCGCAGCCACCGAGCGAGACCAGCATGCTGAACGTGAGCAACTCGCGTGTGCGCAAGTCGATACCCGTACGCGAGAGATGGTCGCCGAAACAATTGGCGGAGAGATACTGCTGAATGTGAAGCTGGTCCTTTGGCGAAGAGGAGTAGAGCTTGTCTACAACTTCATTCCCGATGATTTCCTTCTGGACCGCAAGGCCCTTCTCCGCGCGGTTCTCGGGCGTGGTGGTGGATTGGAGCGGCAACGGCAATTCGACGCCGCGTTCCTTGAGTACGTCATTGGTCGTGTGGCTGAAATCGAAGACCTTGGCCATTCCGACATACGGCACGGCCTGGTACACGATCTCCTTGATTTCGACAGGCGTGACGCCAACCGTGATGGCCGCGCCGAGCATGACCCGGTATTCGCGTACGGCCTGCGATGCGATCATCGACGCGAGTTGGACCGTGAGCCTCGTCCGGCTATCGAGACTGCCGGGGCGAAGCACTTCATCGAAAGCGAAGTTGTCGAAGATCTCAATCAGTTCGGGATCCGTCACGGCCAGAGTGGAAACGTGGCCGGGGAAGATCTCGTCGTGATTCTCTTGTGCTCGTGAATTTGGAGGCATATTGCTTCTCCATCCTTTCTCGTGTTAAGTGGCCAAGCCGGGCTCTACTCGGGCGAGGGCAATAATCCGGCGCGCATCGCCGAGATGACGCCGCCATCGATGAGGAGGTCGCTGCCGGTAATGAAGCCCGCGTCTGGACCCAGTAAGTACGATGCAGCCACCGCGACCTCGTCGGGTGAGGCCATACGTTTGGCCGGGGACGCTTCGATCATTGCCCGGTACACGTCGCCGATCGGTGAATTCAGCTCATGCTGTGCGAGGGGCGTCGCAATGATGCCTGGGCTGATGGAGTTGACGCGTGCGCCGCGCTTGCCCCAACTGATGCTGGCTGCTTGCACACGAAGCTGATTCGCGCGCTTGGAGAGAATATAGGCGGCCATAGAGTTCGGCACCGCGCTTGGGGCGAGAAATGGCTTTGTCATGAGTTCGTCGGCGGGCGCGAATGCCAAATCGTGCTCCTGCTCTGCGGGGAGTGCCGGTGACATATGCCCCGCCATGCTGGAGACGATCAATCCAGCACCGCCGGGAGCGATCACACGCTCGAATTCTTCAAACACTACCGCACTGCCGTACAGATCCACAGCGAGGATTCGATCGGGGGGAGCCATGTTCGGCGAAACGCCGGCGGTATTGATCACCTGGATTACTGCGCCCAGGGACGCCGCCTCATCAGCCAGCGCGCGCACGGACTCACGCGACGAGACATCGACCTTGCGCGATGAGACCCTGTAACTGGCAACCTCAAGTTCTTTTGCGGGAACGCCCGGAACTCCGTTGAAAGTAGCGGCTCCCTTGTGATCCACTTTACGACGCCTTTCTCTGTTTGACAACCGCCGACTTAGACGGCGCCAAAGCTTCCAATTCCCTGATGAGTGTCGGGATCTGTTTGTATCCCTGAACCCGGCGAAACTGCTTCTCAGCGACCAATAGGCCCGACCCCACCCAACGCTCCCGCTGGTCGCTGCCGTGCCAGCGTTTCACGTTCCGGCAAACCCGCTCCACAATCGAGAACGCCGACTCGATCACATTGGTGCTGGCCATGGTCTTCCGCAATTTCAGCGGCACGTGAAGGCGATGCACGGTCAGCGTCTCCTCCATCCCTTCGCCCAAACTCCGCGCCGCACTCGGATTGAGGTCCATCAGTTCGCGATGCAGCGTGTTCAGCGCTTGCTTGGCGGCGGCGTAGTCTTCCAGAGCATAGGCCGCGTTTAGCTTCTTCGCCACCCCGGGTCTCTGTTCATCGGTCAGATGATCCAGCACGTTTCGCCGCTTGTGGACCTGGCAGCGCTGGATCGCAGCCGACTCACCGGCGTACTTTTTCACCGCAGTGGTCAGCGCCTTGCCGCCGTCCAGAACGTAGAGCCGCGGCGTGATGAAATCGAGCCCGCGTTCCACCAGGTCGCCCAACAACTCACCAACCACCGTCGCATTCTCGGTCGCTCCTTGACGGATGCCCAATATTGTTTTTCGCCCGTCTTCACCGATGCCCAACGCGGCCACCATCTGCTGCCCTTCGAATGGCGTCGCGTCGATCAGCAACGCGCACAGCCGCATCTTGTCCAACCGTCGCTCCATCAGGTTCTTCAACTTCGCCCGGCTCGCTTCGATGAAATGCTCGCTGACGGCGCTCTTCTCCAGACCGTAGGCCTCGGTAAACTCGCGCACCGCTTCGCCGTATTTCCTTGTGGTCAGCCCGAGCATCAACTGCTCCCACACGGTTTCGGTCAGCGGCTCGCCGCGGTGGAACATTTCGTAGCTGCCAACCGCACTTCCTTGTCGTCGGTGCTCCGCACACGCGGCCGCTGGACAGGAACCTTCTGGCCCATCACCACGCAATAGCCGCGTTCGGTGCCCCACCGGCTGGCCGTTCTTTCCGGTTCCCGCTGGCTGCGCTCGCCGACCAATCCCCGGACTTCTTCCTGCATCAACAGATCCATCAACTGCAAGCCCGCTTGACGGATCAACTCGCCCACGCCTTTACGCAACCAGCCCACCATCTCGGCCATGGGTAGGACCATCTGTACCGCTGGATTTCCATCTGCGGCCATTGCCTCGAGCTGCTTCACTGCTCGCTGCGCTTCAATCTGATATGGTTTCTTCATAGCGACTCTCCTTTTCTCGGCAAAAGAAAATTGCTCTCAGCCTATCAAAAGGCTTCGAGCGGGGAGTCGCTACTTTCTACGATCTACCGGGCATTCCC
>JAPKZC010000054.1 GCA_026394025.1 Candidatus Solibacter sp. | reverse complement strand
GTCGGCAAATTCGCTGCATTCCAGTTGGAACTTGAGGCTGTGTCTTGGTGGCCATCGTCGGTCCTCCGTCCCCTGCCGGGACTGGACCGACGTTACCAACTACGGCCGGGCCGCGTCATGCAGGCTTACCGAAAGCTCACCTTTCAACCGACTTCCTGAAGTGGGATCTGCTTGTTGGATTTCAGCGGCTACATACTGACCTGAGAGCGCAGCAGCGATCAAGGCCTTCGAGGAAAGTACACCCGAGGACCGACTGACCGCAAGATCGGTACCGTTCAGAGCGTCTACCATCTTGGAAACCGCCAAGGTTATGAACAGCTTCTATCAGAGTTGGCGCGCGGGCCGGCTCTAGACGTACCAGGGGGTAGCGCTACGGTATCGAGCTGCGTCTACCCCTCGGTAACCAGGCGCGGGCGGGATTTCATGTCTCGATACTCTTCCGCTACGTACCACTAACACCAGCGCCACAATGCGACGTAAACAATTAAGGGAGCATGGTTTCGGAATGCCGCTGCTCTTTGAACCGTATCACACTTGTGACCTGCCGGAATCACCTGTACCTTCGCTATGGATTGTCGTGCAATGAGTGTCCGTCTGAAGAGAAAGCTGATCCTCACGATCTTGTTCTGTGGACTTGCATGGGTCGTTCTGCCGCAGCGATCGGCCACTTTCCTCTGGTCGAACGGCCCACCTGGCTGGTCACCGGTGCGGGCAGCCAGCGTCGGGAGGCAAGACCCCGTGGAGTTTCACGATCGATCCAACTGGGAGGTATCTCTTCGTGACCAACGAGGCATCGGATATCGTAGCAGTGTTTCGAATCGATCCAAGTACCGGAACTTTAGAGCCGACCGGTGACGTGATCGCGGTGCCGTCGCCCGTGTGTGCCATCTTCGCACTAGTTTGATGGGAGTAAACGAAATCTAACGTTGGGAGTCTCGATATCCATGCGACGCACTTCATATTTGACGGCATTCTTCTTTGCGGCAGCAACGATGGCCGCACAAGGACAAAATCCCGGGCGCGGCGGAAATCAGCTGGCGCCGGTGACCGGTCCCTGGTCGGACCCTGGCCTTTCCCCGGATCGGCGAGCCGAATTGCTGCTCGATCAGATGACGCTCGACGATAAGATTTCGATGCTGCACGGTGACGGGATGCCCGGTGGTGGCGGCGGCGGGCGCGGCCAAGTCGTGCCTCCGGCGCCCGGCGGGGCGGTATCGAATGGCGGCGCCGGCTTCACGGGGGCGGTGGCGCGTCTGGGAATCCCGGCGATTCAGATGGCGGACGCAGCTGTCGGTGTCACGCGCGGCGCAGCCAGCAGCCGGTACTCGACGCCGCTACCGAGCGCGGTCTCGGCAGCATCCAGTTGGGATCTGAAGATGGCCTGCGAGTATGGTGCGCTGATCGGCCAGGAACTGCGCGACCAGGGATACACCATGTCGCTGGGCGGCGGCGTCAACATCACTCGCGAGCCGCGCAATGGGCGCAATTTCGAGTACAAGGGTGAGGATCCAATCCTGGCTGGCAAACTTGTCGGGCAGGAAATGAAGTGTCTGCAGGCCAAAGGTATCATCGGCGATATTAAGCACTTCGCGGTCAACGACCAGGAGACCGGGCGGAACATCGGCAACGCCATTCTAGACAAGCGCACACTACGCGAGACCGACCTGCTGGCGTTTGAAATCGGCCTCAAGGACGGCGACATCCAGGCGGTGATGTGCTCCTACAACAAACTGAACGGGGACTGGGCGTGCGAGAACCAGTACCTCATGAACGACTTCCTCAAGGGCACGCTTGGCTTCAAGGGATTCGTCTTGTCCGACTGGGGCGGGACGCACACCACGGCAAAAGCGGCACTCGCCGGTTTGGACATGGAACAGCCCGGCAGCACGTACTTCGGTGATGCGCTCAAGCAGGCTGTGGAGAAGGGCGAGGTCCCTTTGGCGCGGCTTAACGACATGGTCAAGCGCATCCTTCGCGCGCAGTTCGCCACCGGCCAGTTCGATCTGCGAGCGCAGCGCAAGGTCGTGGACGTGTTTGCCGGTCTGGAATTGGCGCAGCGTGTCGCCGAGCGCGGCACAGTTCTGCTGAAGAACGCTAACAATCAACTGCCGTTGAACCGGGCGGTGGTCAAATCGATTGCGGTGATCGGGTCGCACGCCAACGTGGGCGTGCTTTCCGGCGGCGGATCGGCGCAAGTGGATCCTCCGGGTGGCAGTGCCGTTGCGCCGCCTCCTCTGCCTCCGGGCGCTACGCAGCCTACTGGCGTGGGGAACCGCCCCGCGGTATGGTATCCGTCTTCGCCGCTCAAAGCCATTCTGGCCAAGGTACCCAGCGCCAAAGTCGAATACAACGAAGGGACCGATCCGGCAGCAGCCGCGCGTCTGGCAAAGGCATCAGAGGTGGCAATTGTATTCGTGAACCAGCCCGCCTCCGAAGGCCGGGATCTGAGTCTCACGCTTCCCGACAACCAGGATCAGTTGGTGACCGCGGTAGCGGCGGCGAACCCGCGCACCATCGTGGTGCTCGAGACCGGCGGCCCGGTCAACATGCCGTGGGCCGACCGGGTCGCCGGGATTCTGGAGGCCTGGTACCCCGGAATTCGCGGAGGCGAGGCCATCGCCAATCTTCTGTTCGGTGACGTCAATCCCTCGGCCAAGACGGTCCTGTCGTTTGCCAGGAATGAGGCCGACTGGCCGCACGACAAACCGTTTGCGCCGCCTCCGTCCGCCAACCCGCCGGCTCCCGCTACGCAGGCTGCCGGAGGCCCAGGAGGTTTCGGCGGGGGGCGCGGCGGGGGAGTCCCCTTCGACATGCCCTATACCGAGGGCCTCAAGGTTGGCTACAAGTGGTTCGATGCGCAGGACAAGGCACCTCTCTTCGCTTTTGGCCACGGCCTGTCGTACACCACGTTTGCATACGCTGGTCTGAAGACTGTCGCCGGCAAGGAATTCAGCGTAAGTTTCATCGTGCGTAATACCGGGAAGCGCGACGGCATTGAGATCGCTCAGGTCTACGCGACACTGCCGTCTATCACGGGCGAGCCGCCCAGACGCCTGGTAGCGTGGGAACCAGTGGCGCTGAAGGCGGGCGAGTCGCGGATCGTGACGCTGTCCATCGATGCGCTGCACCTTTCGATCTTCAATGAAGGCAGAGACTGCTGGGAACTGCCGGATGGCGACTACAAATTCTGGGCCGGCGCCTCTTCCCGCAACCTCCCTTTGTCAGAGACCGTCAAGATCGCGCGTTAACTAGTCCAGAGCGTTCACAGACAGGAGATTTCGATGCGCAGTCCTACAATGACGAGAACCCTGATTCCTCTGCTGGCGGGCGTTTGGATCGCAGCGGCGCAACAGCCGGCGGCGCCGCGGACGCCCGAACTCTCCAGCGAGGAATTGACGAAGTTACCGCAAACGGCGGGGGCCAAGGGCGACCAGCAACGCCATTACCGCTTCGAAGAGGCCAAGCAGGAGATGCCCTATCACCTCTACGTCCCGCAAACCTATAACCCTGGGACGAAGATGGCGCTGATCCTGGCGCTGCACGGTGCAGGCGGTCGTCAGGATTACTTCTTCCGTTCCGGCCGGGACACTCAGGAACTGTGCGACAAATACGGGTTCATTTTCGTCGCCCCGCTCGGCTATCACGCATTCGGCGGCTATGGCGGGATGCAGATGCCCAGACCTCAGGTGCCCGGACAGGGTCCCCGTGCGCCGGATCCGCGGCGACCGCAATGGACGCCGGAAGAGGCGCAGCGTGTCAATGAACTAAGTGAGAAGGATGTCCTCAACGTATTGGCTCTGGTCGAAAAGGAATACAACATCGACCGGTCGCGCATCTACCTGATGGGGCACTCGATGGGTGGGTTTGGCGCCTGGTACCTGGGCCAGAAGTATGCCAGCCGCTGGGCCGGCCTTGCGCCCATGTCGGGCGGCTTTGGTTATGTGGATTATCCAATGGATCGCATCAAGGGTATCCCGCTGATCGTGTCCGCCGGCTCGGAGGACAGCGCTCTCCACGGCGAAGCGGCCAAAGCCGAGGTCGCGCGATTCGAAGCCGCCGGTCTGAAACCGGTGTATGTGGAGATTGAGGGCGGCACACACATGTCGATGATCT
>JAPKZC010000302.1 GCA_026394025.1 Candidatus Solibacter sp. | reverse complement strand
GACGATTTTGCTCCCGAGAGCGTAGCCCGCCAGGTAAAGCCGCTGCGGGAGTTGCTGGAGCTGCGGGACCGGCTTTCGGACTTGCGTGGCAGCATGCAGGGTAACGACAAACTGGAAGAGATGCTGCGCGAGGCGGTAACGGATAAGGACAAACTGGCGCGCCTCAAGAGCGAGCTGGGGGCCAAGGAGGGATCCAATGAGTGACGTTCAAAAGGCGGCCTCGGCACAACCGGTGGAGCAGACGCTAGAGCACAGCCTGCTGGACCAGATTGTCGATGAAGGAAGGCTGGCACGCGACCCAGCGGCCCGCGAACGGGGCAAGGATCTGGTGAAGGAGTTCGTCAACCAGGTGCTGGAAGGCGCGATGACGGTGTCCAAGGACGCCGAGGTGATGATCACGGCGCGGATCGCGCAGATCGATCACCTGGTTTCGCTCCAGTTGAATGAAGTCCTGCATGCCAAGGAATTCCAGAAGCTGGAAGGTTCGTGGCGCGGGCTGAAGTACCTGATGGACCAGAGCGAGACCAGCGACAAGCTGAAGATCAAGGTTCTGAACGTTACCAAGAAGGAACTTCTCCGCGACTTGCAGCGCGCGCCCGAGTTCGACCAGAGCGCGATGTTCAAGAAAGTCTACGAGGAGGAGTACGGTGTTTTCGGCGGCGCGCCCTTCGGCGCCCTGGTGGGCGATTACGAATTCGGCCGCGGACCCGAGGATATCGAACTGCTGGAAAAGGTTGCCCAGGTGGCATCGGCGGCGCACGCTCCGTTCCTGACGGCGGCGGCTCCGGAAATGATGAACATGGACAGCTTCACGGCGATCGACGCGCCGCGCGACATGGCGAAGATTTTCGATTCGAGCGAATACGCCAAGTGGAAGAGCTTCCGGCAGAGCGAGGACTCGCGCTATGTGGGCCTGTGCCTGCCGCACGTGCTGATGCGCCTGCCGTATGGCAAGGACGGCGTGCAGATCGATGGTTTCAACTACGAAGAGGGCGTGGACGGGAACGACC
Source organism: Candidatus Solibacter sp. (assembly GCA_026394025.1). Lineage (GTDB taxonomy): Bacteria > Acidobacteriota > Terriglobia > Bryobacterales > Bryobacteraceae > Solibacter. Next base: position 2,590 of record JAPKZC010000302.1, on the reverse strand, counting down.
ACAACAAGTATTTGTGGGGCAATGCCGCATATGCCTTGGGGGCGAGACTGACGCAGGCGTTCGCGCAATACGGATGGTGCGCTGCGATCCGCGGGGTGGAAGGCGGCGGGCTGGTGGAAGGGCTTCCGACCCACAACTTCACCACCGATTCCGGGGACGTGGCTTTGAAGTGCCCCACCGAGGCGCCGATTACGGACCGCCGCGAGAAGGAACTGGCGGACCTCGGTTTCATTCCGCTGGTGCACTGCAAGGGGACGGATTACGCGGCCTTCTTCAGCATCCAATCGGGCCAGAAGGCCAAGGTGTACGACAGCGAGGCGGCGAATGCGAATGCGCGCCTTTCGACGCAGTTGCCTTACATTCTGGCGGTCTCGCGATTCGCGCACTACTTGAAATCCATGATGCGCGATAAGCTGGGCAGTTTCATGTCGCGGACGGAATGCGAACGCTTCCTGAACCAGTGGATCGTGAACTACGTCACGCCCGACGACACGGCCTCGGCGTCCGTAAAGGCATCGCACCCGTTGCGCGACGCGCGCATCGAAGTGTCGGAAGTTCCCGGCAAGCCGGGAGTGTACCGGGCCGTCAGTTTCCTGCGCCCGCACTTCCAGCTTGACGAGTTGTCGGTTTCCTTGCGGCTGGTGGCGGAACTGCCGGCTGGCAAGGGATAGTATTTTGGGATTGGGGAGGGGGCTTGTTGGGTTTCGGATTCGTGCCCCCGGTGGAAGTATTCGGTTAAACAAACAACAAGAGGAGGAATAGAATGGCAGTTGATTATTTTTTGAAGATTGACGGTATCAAAGGCGAGAGCCAGGATAAGGGGCATCCGGATGAGATCCATCTGGAGTCCTGGTCGTGGGGCGAGTCGCAAACGGGTTCCATGTCGCACAGCGGCGGCGGCGGAGCGGGCAAGGTCAGCATGCAGGACTTCCACTTTGTCATGTCCGTTAACAAGGCGTCGCCCATGCTGTTCCTCGCCTGCGCCAGTGGCGATCACATCAAGAGCGCGATTCTGACCTGCCGGAAGGCCGGCAAGACTCAGCAGGAATATCTGAAGTGGACGTTCTCCGATCTGCTGATCTCGTCGTACCAGACGGGAGGCCACGGCGCCGCCGATGCCCTGCCGACCGACCAGGTCTCATTCAACTTCACCAAGATTGAGGTCGCATACAAGGAGCAGAAGGCCGACGGGTCTCTGGGCGGCGAAGTGAAGAAGTGGTACGACTTGAAGCAGTCGGTCTCCGGCTAGTCCGCATCTGGGATCATCCATGACTGCCGGACAACTGTTTCAGGCCGGCAAGCTCGACCAGGCCGTGCAGGCGCTGGGCGCCGAACTTCGGGACAACCCGGAGGACGTCCAGCGCCGCACGTTTTTGTTCGAACTGCTGTGCTTTGCGGGGGCCTACGACCGGGCCGAGAAGCATCTGGACGTGCTGGCACAAGGCGGCAAGGACGCCCAGTTGGGAGCGCTGCTGTACGCAGGCGCGTTGTTCGCCGAGCGCAGCAGGATGGAATTGTTTCAGAAAAAGGAATACCCGAGTCCGGTTGGGGAATCGGCGGCGGCGTTAAGCGGGACGCTCAACGGCCAACCGTTCGAATCCTTCGAGGATGCCGATCCGAGGATCGGGGCCAGGCTGGAAGTCTATGCGGCCGGACAATACATGTGGCTGCCGCTGGAGCATATCGCCTCCATCGAAATGGAAGCGCCGAAACGATTGCGGGATCTGCTGTGGATTCCCGCGCTGGTGCGCACGGGTCCGGGGTTCAAGGAGCGGGAACTGGGCGAAGTGCTGTTGCCGGTGCTGACACCGCTTTCCTTCCTGCACGCGGATGACGCTGTACGTCTGGGCAGGATGACGGTCTGGCAGGAAATCGACGGCGGCGACGTGGCCCCGGCGGGGCAGAAGATGTTCCTGGTGGACGACGAGGAGTTCCCCCTACTGGAGTTACGGCAGCTCGAATTCCACGCGCGGCAAACGGACTCCGAACAACATGCCTCTACGCAATGATCTTCTTAACCCCATCGCCGGAGAAAACCCGAGCGGCCCAAATCTAAAGTACGCTCCGGTATGCGACAAGATCAAGGAGGCTCGCCGGGAAGACGACGACGCCGCGCAAGGCGACTGGAAGGTGGAGCGCAAGCTCGCCGACTGGCCGACGGTCATCAAGCTGGCCGGCGAAACGCTGGCTGCCAAGACCAAGGATTTGCAAGTGGCGGCGTGGCTCACCGAAGCCCTGGCCAAGACACAAGGCGTGGGCGGGCTGCGCGACGGGCTTGACCTGCTCAAGGCGCTGATCGAAGGCTTCTGGGACACGCTGTATCCGGAAATTGAGGATGGCGACCTGGAACTGCGCGCGGGTCCGCTGGAATGGGTGGGAGGCCGCCTGGACCGGGCCGTCAGGGGCGCGCCGCTTACGCGGGCCGGGCATAGCTGGCTCGTCTACAAAGAGTCGCGCAAGGTTCCAACCGAGACGGAAGCGGGGGAATCCTCGCCCAAGGCGGAAGCGCGCGCAGCAGCGGTCGCCGAGGGCAAACTGACGCCCGAGGAGTTCGACAAATCCTTCGAGAGTTCGCCGAAAGCCTACTACG
>JAPKZC010000687.1 GCA_026394025.1 Candidatus Solibacter sp. | reverse complement strand
GCGCACCGTGCCGCCCGCGCGCACCAGCCGGTGAAACTCTTCCATGGTGCGGATCACGTCGCTCACGTGCTCGATCACGTGGATCGCTGTCAGCCGGTCGAAGGAGCTGTCCGTGAACGGGTAGGGAAAGCGGTCCAGGTCCACCAGGACGTCGGCGCGGCTGGCGGGATTGCGGTCGATTCCGATGGAACCGGGCTGCTTGTGTATCCCGCAGCCCACGTCGAGAATCCTCACGCTTCTGCGATCACCTGTTTCAGGCACGCTTCCAGAGTATCAAGTGCGAAATCGCACTGGTCGCGCGTAATCACCAAAGGCGGACAGAGGCGCAGCGTGTTGTCGCCCGCGCCCAGCACCAGGAGTCCGCGTTCGAACGCCAACGTCACGACGCGGTCGCGCCACGCCACCGCCTTCTCCTTACTCGCCTGGTCGCGCACCAGCTCGATTCCCAGCATCAGGCCGAGCCCGCGCACGTCGCCCACGATGGGGAATCGCCCCGGCCACTGGCGCATGCGCTGCATCAAGTACGCGCCCATGGCCCCAGCGTTCTCCACCAACTCCTCTTGCAGCAACTCGATGGTCACCATGGCCGCCGCGCAGGCTACCGGATTGCCGCCGAAAGTGGAGGCATGCGCCCCCGGCGGCCAGGTCATCAGGTCCGCGCGGGCTACCGTGGCGCCCAACGGCATGCCGCTGGCGATGCCCTTGGCCACCGTGAATATGTCCGGCACCATGCCAAAGTGGTCCGCCGCCCACATCTTGCCCGTGCGGCCCATGCCGCTCTGCACTTCGTCGAACACCAGCAGAATGCCGTTCTGTTTGCACACCCGCGCCAGTTCGTCGAAGAATTTCTGCGGCGGCACCACGTACCCGCCCTCGCCCTGTACCGGTTCCACCACGATGGCGGCCGTCTCCTCGGCAGGCGCGATCGTCTTCAGCAGCGTGTCTTCAATGTGCTTCACGCACTCCACCGCGCAGCTATCGGGCGTCTGGCCGTAGGGGCAGCGGTAGCAGTACGGGTATGGCGCGTGGATCACCCCCGGAAGCATAGGCCCGAATCTCGCGCGCTGCACCGCCTTGCGCGAGGTCAACGAGAGCGCTCCCATCGTCCGCCCGTGGAAACTGCCGAGGAAAGCGATGATCTTATCGCGTCCCGTGGCGTAGCGCGCCAGCTTGATCGCCCCCTCCACCGCTTCCGCTCCCGAGTTGCCGAACGACACCCGCCGCGCCACCTCGCCGGGCGCGATCTCATCCAGCTTCTCGGCCAGCGCCGCAAGTTCCTCGTAGCAGAAATCCGTGCCCGACATGTGGATCAGCCGGGCAGCCTGCTGTTGGATCGCCGCCACCACCCGCGGATGACAGTGGCCGGTCGCCACCACCGCGATGCCCGCCGTGAAATCGAGGAAGCGGTTGCCATCCACGTCCTCCACTATCGCGCCCTCGCCCTTCCGCGCCACCAGCGGATACCCGCGCGTATAGGATGGCGATACCACTTTCGCGTCGCGTTCGATCACCGCCCGCGCGCGCGGACCCGGCAGGGGCCCTTTGAGAATCGGTAGGTCCGCACGGACCTGTTCCAGCGTTGTGCTCATGGAAATAGACTCCTCTTCGCTATTCAGTTGTAAGGTTGAAGGAACTGCGCGCCCGAAGGCGCGCGCCGCCTGGGAGCGGGCGAGGAGATAGTCAGAGGCGAAAAGTCCGGGTCGGGATTGCGCTGGGCTGCTTCCCATATCTCTATCTTACATCTTTGGGAAAGGTAGTTCTTATACAGTCCCGCCCGAACACCGCGGATCTGCAAGGGTTGCCGGTTGGTATCTGCCTTGCAATACATTCTCGTGGAGGCCGACGATTATGCGTATATGGATTTGTATCGTGCCGGTGTTGCTGCTTGCAGGATGCTCTAGAACCAGGACCCCTTGGCCCACGGCACAGGATGGACAGGCAGGACAGGCCGGACAGGTCGCGGCCACCGAATCCGCGCCGCCGCGCCCATCGGTCGTGATCCCCGTCGGTACGCCACTGCATGTGCGCGTGGATGAGGCCATCGACACGCGCCGCAATTCCGCCGGCGACGAATTCAGCGCGACCCTGTCCGAACCCATCGAGCTTGACGGCCGGGCCTTGGTGCCTGCCGGGACCGTCTTCGCCGGGCACGTCACCACAGCCGCCGCCTCGGGCCGCATGAAGGGCCGGGCGGTGCTCGGGTTGAAGCTCGACTCCTTCCGCCTGAACCAAAAGGAATATCCGGTCGAAACCTCGAGTGTGCAACGCGTCAGCGCGGCACATAAGAAGCGTAACGCCGTGCTGATCGGCGGTGGCGCCGGGTTGGGCGCCGCGATCGGCGCTCTCGCTGGCGGGGGAAAGGGTGCGCTGATCGGCGCCGGAGCCGGGGCGGGCGCGGGCACCGCGGGTGCCGCCGCCACCGGCAAACGCCAGGTAGCCATTGGGGCCGAAACAGCCCTTCGATTCACCCTTCGTGCCCCGGTCGAGATGTAGTCCCAACTGCTCGCTTGCTGCCGGGTCGAATTCTGCCCCAATTGGCAGGATTCTTCCTGCGCTTGTTTCTCCGTTCTCCGCGCCCCTGCGTTGAAGTCGTCTTCCTCTCTGGTTCCGGCTTCCCCAGCGCGGTAAGCGGCTCCTACGCCGCTGCCTTGCCAAACACCCGCGCGAAAATCTTGTCCACGTTCCGCAACTGGCGCTCCAGCGAAAACGCTTCCGCAATCTTCTCCGCACTCAGCACCGCCCGAATCTCAGCGTCGCCCTCGATTGCCCCGCGGAAGTCGCCCTCTTCCTCCCAAGCCCTCATCGCGTGCGATTGCACCAGCCGGTAGGCCTGCTCGCGCTGCATACCGCCGGCCGCCAGATCCAGCAGCACCTGCCCGCTGAATACCAGGCCGCGCGTCAGCTCCAGGTTGCGCCGCATGCGCTCCGGGTAGACCAGCATCTGATCCACCAGCTTCGCCGTCTTCTCCAGCAGATAGTCGGTCAGGATTGTCGAATCCGGCAGAATCACGCGCTCTACCGAAGAGTGCGAGATGTC
>JAPKZC010000876.1 GCA_026394025.1 Candidatus Solibacter sp. | reverse complement strand
TCCAGAGCCCCGAAGTGATGACCCGCCCGCGGTTGCCCGGATCCTCCTTAAATCTAGCCAACTGGAGATCCCCGAGGGCCTCGAAAACAAAGCCCACCAGCCAGACAGCGCCACCGAGAGCGTCGAGCCAGGTGAGATCGGGATTCGGGTGAGACAGGACATAGGTCACGGGGATGAGAACAGCAACCATCAGAAAACCTTGGAGCAGGAAAACCTGGAAATACGCCCGGATCGTCGCATGGCTTCCCCATTCTTCGCGCCACTTACGGTACCGCGGATCTTCAGCTTTTCCCCGGTTCCGCAGGCCGATGTGCAACGAGAGACGCAGGCCCCAGACGGCCACGAGCGCCTGGACGAGTATTCCACGGTTAGAAATGGCCGCCACCGTGAACTGCCCGACGAGGGCGAGAACGATAAACCCGGCGCCCCATGCGACATCCGCCACGTCGTTCCGTCGTAATCTCAGCGCGACCAGGAACCAGAGGCTCGCATAAAGCATGACTACCGCGATCTGAACGGCTATGAGATCAACCATGCGAACTCTCCACTCGCCGGAATCGCTCGGCCACGCAATTCTTGACCGACACAAGCATAGCACCGGTTAACCGCGATCATGATACATGCTACTGATTGATGGCCTGCGCCGAGATGGTCGGCTGCGCCGGGGGGCAGGAGTGGATGGTCTCCCGCTATCTCTTCGAGACTTCCGCCCGCATCGGCGGCATTGCCCGCCTGGGAGAACGGTTCATCGATAGCGGAATGCGGAAGGATAATCCGAAGGAGTATTGCGAGAACGTCATCACGGTCTACGGCGCCACAGATCCATGGAAACATAGGACTGGACTCCCAGTCACCGGAAGCCGCCTACTTGCTGCTTCTCGACCAGCACGCGATGGTTCGGTAGCGGCACAACACGAGTTCGACGAAACAGGATATGGCGGCACGTCGATCGAGGTAGCGCTTTGCTTAGTTCACTCCTGCTTATACGGTTGTTTCAGCATGCCCCTAGCGGTAGTGTAGGAGAGTTCTCGCCCGCCATTTCCGAAGACCTTGCCCGAGTTTCAATCGAAGTTTGCCAGCGAGGAAGCGTGCCAACAGTATCTGGCCGCTTGCCGCTGGCCGGATGGCTTCGTGTGTCCGCGCTGCGGGAACCGGCGCGCCTATGAACTGGTGAAGCTCAGACGCTGGCAATGCGCTGGTTGTCGGCACCAGGTGTCACTGACGGCCGGGACGATTCTGCATAATACGAAAACGCCCCTGACAGTTTGGTTCTGGGCTGCCTACCTGATGACCACCGATAAGCGCGGAGTCTCGGCGCTCCTCCTCCAACGCCAACTTGCCCTGCGACGCTACGAGACCGCGTGGATGATGCTTCACAAATTCCGCCGGGCCATGATCAACCTGTCGCGCGAACCACTGCAGGGCGACGTAGAGGTTGATGATACGTGGATTGGCGGTCCTCAGGCAGGCTTGCTCGGAAGCAGACAACTCAAAGGCCGAAAAGCGGCCTTGGTCCTTGTTGCCGTGGAGAAGCGGGGCAATGGAACCGGGCGCGCCCGCATGGCGGTCATCCCGGACTTCAAGAGCACAACGCTGATGGCCTTCCTGAAGCAAAACGTTGCCCCAGGTTCCACGGTATACACCGACGGCCTCAAAAGCTTTACCGGGCTGAAAGAAGCTGGGTTCCACCACGTGCCTCGTAGCCAGCCCCTGCGAGTCGACCTGCGCAAGGGAGCGAAGTCCGTGGTGCCTCTCGCAGACCGTGCGATTGGCAATCTACAACAATGGCTGATCGGAACCTACCACGGTGTGAGCCGCGATCAGCTGCAGGTCTATCTGGACGAATTCGTCTTTCGCCACAATCGTCGGAGAGCACCGATGGCCGCGTTCCAGACATTGCTCGGTCTCGGCACTGGCCATAAACCCACGCCCTACGAACAGATACGTGGTGCAGGTGACCTTCCCAAGCTCTCTGCGGAAGGCTGACCCCAACCTATTGGGGCTTGCTGAAACAACCGTATAAGCAGGAGTTCACTACACTAAACCCGTGGGGATCCGAATCACGCCGGAACGACGGTGCGGCCGGATGGTTCAAACTGTCTCTCGAGACGCCGCCGCAACTCCGCGCGAGCCCGCAGAAGACGGGACTTGGCGGCGGCAAGCGAGATCCCCAGCCGTTCCGCCACGTCATCCATGGACAACTCCTCCAGATCGCGCAGCACGAGCACAGTACGAAGGACGGGGGGCATCCTGCGAATCGCCCTGTGCAGGAGCGCGGACATCTCCTTGCCGCCAAGTTCCGCTTCGGGAGTCGGTCCTCTGCCGGGGAGTTCCATCGCTGCCTTTTCCCCGCCGGCGGCTCCCTCATCCAGATAGAGGAAACTGGCTTTCCGCGCTTTCCTCAGCCGCATCAGGCACTGGTTCATCACGATCCTGGAGATCCAGGTAGAGAACTTCGAGTCGCGCTGGAAGTGGCCGAGGTATCGCCAGGCGTTCCAGTAGGAGTTCTGCACCTCATCCTCCGCGTCCTGCCGGTCCTTAAGAATGGAGATTGCGAG
>JAPKZC010001078.1 GCA_026394025.1 Candidatus Solibacter sp. | reverse complement strand
GAACGAGCAATTTACATGGTGAATTCCTTTCAATTCACAAGATCAGCCAGGCTTGGCCTGGTGTACCTAAGGCTCGCAAACTCAACCCCGCTGGATAACGGGCAGAGATTGGCCGGATAAACGCGCGACTCGCGGAAGTGGTACCAATGCCCAGGAAGTGACTCGCCGCTCAAAATTGAAATCCCGGATAATACCCGAAATTCTCGCATCGAAGGTTCGATGCGATAATGACGAAAGCCGCTGCTGGAGCATCCAGGCACGTGGTACTGAGATGTTGGGCGGGCGCTTGCCGGATGTGCGATATGGTTGCGGATCGTATCCAACTTGCCGCGGCAGGCGGCGGGCCAGGCAGTTCCATACGCGGGACGTCTACCTCCGGGAAGGAATGGGCGATGCCGGAATGGACCCGGCAAGGCAAATAGGATAAACATGAAAACGAGAACCAAGCTTGTTCTGATGCTCGCACTGGCGCTCACGCTGATTGGCGCCACGTTGATGATGGCCCAACAGGCCGGGGCGGGAGCCAATGTTCCTCCGCCCAGGCCGAAAGGCCCATGTGATATCTACGCCGCCGCCAGCGACCCCTGCGTGGCCGCCCACAGCACCACGCGCGCGCTGTACGCCTCCTACAACGGCCCGCTGTACCAGGTCCTGCGCCAATCGGACGGCAAGACCTTGGATATCGGCGCGGTCCAGCCCGTCGCGTCGCCGGCCCCGGATGCGGGCGGATACGCGAACGCGTCCGCGCAGGACGCGTTCTGCGCCAACACGTACTGCTGGATCACCACCATCTACGACCAATCCCCCAAGCACAACCACCTCATCCAGGCGCCGCGCGGCGGATTCAGCGGCCCGGCCATGGTTCATCGCGCCGGGCATGGGCCTGCGCCAGAACGACGCGAAGGGCACCGCGGTCGACGACCAGGCGGAGGGGCAGTACTGGGTCATTAGCGGCCACCACTACAACTCCGGCTGCTGCTTCGACTACGGCAATGCCGAGACGGACAGCCGCGACGATGGCAACGGCACCATGGAAACCACCTACTACGGCAACGCCACCGCCTGGTATCGCGGCAGCGGCCCCGGCCTGTGGATCATGACCGACCAGGAGAACAACCTGGTGGGTTGCGTCAACCCGGATGGATCCAGACTCTGCGCGAACCTGCCGAGTATCACCTGGCGATTCGTGACGGCGATCGCCAAGGGCGAACCGCACCACTGGACCTCCATGGGCGGCGACGCGCAGAAGGGCGCCCTGTCGGTCATGTTCGACGGACCGCGCATCAACTCCACCTATGACCCGATGCGCAAGCAGGGGGCCATCCTGCTGGGCAACGGCGGTGACAACAGCGTCGGCTCGCAGGGTACCTTCTATGAAGGCGCGATGACGGCAGCAGGCACCTTCCCAACCGACGCCACCGACCAGTTGGTGCAGGCCAACGTGGTGGCTGCCAGGTACGACGTGCCCCGGCTGAGTCTGGCTCCAGCGCCGGCAACCGCCACTCCGCCGGGACTCCAGACGTTCTCACCGGGGTCCTCGCAGGACACCACCTTGACGTTCACGAATACCACCGGGGCGCCCGCGACGGCCGTCAAGTTGAGCATCACCGTGCCCAAGGGATGGACCTCCGTCGCTACGGGTTCCACCAACACGTCGGCCACGATCGCCGGCCCGGTCGGGCCGGGCACCAGCGTGAGCGCGACCTTCAAGGTCACCGCGGGTCCGACGGCGTTCAACGGCGACCTGGCCGGCAACGGCTCGTGGACCGCGAACGGCAGGACGCAATCCGAGACTACCGCCGAGAAGGTGCGGAACGTCAGCCCGGTCAAGATCAACGAGTTCCGCGTTAGCGACGGTTCTACTACAAATTCGACGAACTCGTTCATCGAGCTCTACAACGCCGGCGCCGGTAGTGTCGACATCTCCAACTGGACCCTGACCGAGCACCAGACCCAACAGGCTATCTTCTCGTCGGTGAAGATCCCGGCCGGGCAGAAGCTCGCGGCTGGCGGCTTCTACCTGCTCGGCCTCTAC
>JAPKZC010000240.1 GCA_026394025.1 Candidatus Solibacter sp. | reverse complement strand
TTGCCGTTGCGCTCGATGGTAAGGTACATGGGGCGGAAGGCGCTGGCGATTTCCTTGAGGCCGACGTCTTCCCACGTCGGGTTCTTCTTGTTGTCGAGCCGGACGATGCGGTCGTTGTCCTGAATGCCGGCCTTTGCGGCGGGCGAATCGACCATCACGTGGCCGATCACGGCTTGCATGTCCTCTTCGGCCACCTTCTGGAACTTGAACATGTAGAGGCCGGTCAGCAGAGCCACGGCCAGCACCATATTCATCAGAGGCCCGGCGAAAGCGATGATCAAACGCTGCCAGCGGGGCTTCGAAAGGAAACCGCGCGGGTCGTCGACGTTTTCGTCCGAAGGCTGTTCGCCGGCCATCTTGACGTAGCCGCCCAGCAGAATCAGGGAGAAGCGGTAGTCGGTATCGCCGCGGCGGAATCCGAACAGGCGGGGACCAAACCCGAAGCTGAAGGCTTCCACCTTCACATCGAAATAGCGGGCGGCCCAGAAGTGCCCCAGTTCGTGGATCATGATCATGATCCCGATCAGAACCAGCAGCCACAGAACGTTTTCACCAAAGAGGAGCATATACCCTCAAGCTGTCACAGTGCCGGCCGTGCCGGCCGTGCGGGCCATTGCCAGGTCGCGCGCCATGACCCGTGATTCCCTGTCAATCTCCAGGATATCGCCAACCGTGCGCGGTGTCCGGGAGGGCATCCGCGAAAGCGTCTCCTGCACAATTTCGTAAATCGCCAGGTAGCCAACCCTTTCCTGCAGAAAAGCCTCTACTGCCACCTCATCGGCCGCATTCAGCGTACAGGTAGCGCTGCCGCCGGCTTCCTGGCACTGGTACGCCAACTTCAGGAGGGGAAACCTGGCAAAATCCGGTGGTAGGAATTCCCACTTCCTGGCCTCCGCCCAATCGATCTTGGGTACCGGCGCTTCCGCGCGGTCGGGATAGGTGAGCGCGTACTGGATCGGCATCCGCATATCGGTCGCCGAGATCTGTGCAAGTACGCTGCCATCCGTGTACTCGATCATGGCGTGGACGGTGGATTGCGGATGCACCACCACATCTACCTGGGAGGGAGCGAAATCGAACAACCAGCACGCCTCAATAACCTCGAAGCCTTTGTTCATCAAAGTCGCGCAATCGACGGTGATGCGGTTGCCCATCTTCCAGGTTGGATGATTGAGGGCCTGCGCCGGGGTCACAAAATGGAGGTCGTGCGCGGGGGTATTCCGAAACGGGCCGCCCGAGGCAGTGAGGATCAGCTTAGAAACCTGCGCCCGGTTGCCTGCGCGCAGGCACTGGTGGGCCCCGTTGTGTTCGCTGTCCACAGGCAAGAGTTCCGCTCCATACTTCCGAACGGCCTGCATCACCAGGCTGCCGCCGGAGACCAGGACTTCCTTATTGGCCAGTCCCACGCGCTTGCCAAGGCAGACCGCTTCATAGGTCGCTTCCAGACCGGCGACTCCGACGATGGCGGAGATCACGGTATCGACCTCGGCGGCCCTGACGGCTTCCACGCGCGCTGCGTCGCCACACCGAAGTTCCGGCCAGCCGGTTCGCGGCAGGCCGGAGGCAGTGAGACACTCAATTAGACGGGTCAACCCGGCGGAAGTCGCGACCACGGCGAACTTGGGGCGGAATTCCAGGATTTGGGCGCTCAGGGTCTCGATGTTGTGGCCCGCTACCAGGGAGTACACCTCATATAGGTGGCGGTTGCGCCGAACTACGTCGAGAGTATTGGTTCCGATCGAGCCCGTGGATCCCAAAACGGCAATGATTTTCATCGGAGCATCTGCCATTTTACCATGCGGTGCCCAAAAAACCGGCTGTAAACAAATGTACTGATTCTCATAGGGGCCACACCGGAGATGAGGCATTATGCCACACTGGAGGTGGAATCGAGCTTGTTTGGGGGTCTTGCTTCTCGGAAGATCCTCTAAACCCTTTCGGGCGCCGGGGAGGATTGCTTCAGGGGTCTTTTATTTAGAGGTTAGTCTCGCTTTGGTGGGAGTTGCCTCCCCGGCTTATTCCAATAATAGTAGATTCCATTTCTGGAAGCAACACTTATTTATATTTATTTTTTGGAAACCACTTCCACCCCGACAAGACTCTCCAAGACCTTGATTGTGGAGCAAAAATCCTCATCACCATGGCCGGCGGCGATGGCGGTCTGGAAAAGTTGATGGGTCAGGCCTGTCAAAAGCAGGGGAACACCCAGTTCCCGACCGCTCTCCAGCATCAGGCCGATGTCCTTGTGCATCCATTTGACACTAAAGTTGGTGGTAAAGTCCCGTTCGAAGACGAATGGGGCCTTGAAACTGATGAGCCCGCACTTGGCGGCGCTGTTGTCCAGAATCTCCAGCATGAGCTTGGGGTCCACGCCGCCCTTGGTGGCAAGGACCAT
>JAPKZC010000577.1 GCA_026394025.1 Candidatus Solibacter sp. | reverse complement strand
TTTCTCCCCATCGCGCCGCAGGCGTTCCAACTCCAGACGCGCCACGCTTACCCGGGAATTGGTCCGCGCCAGATCCTCGCCCAGCTTGCGCATGTCATGATCCAGCGCGACCCGGTCCTTTTCCCGCGACTGCTGCAACGCCCGCAGCCTCTCCAGTTCGGCCTCATAGCCGATGATCTCCTGCGTCAACCCGTCCAAACGGGCCAGCATTTCATCCAGCGCCGATTGCCGCCCCTTCAGTTTCACCGCCAGTTCCCGCGCCTCGCGCTTCATCGCCAGCGGGCCGGCCCCGCTCTTCTTACCTCCCGTCACCGTGTGGCCGTGATAACACGCGCCATCGGTCAACCGGAAATAGAGGTGCGGATAGCTCACCGCCAACCGCTGCGCGGCGGTACGGTCCTCGGCCAGAAAACACATCGAGACGCGCGGCATCAGGTCGATCGCGCGGTCCTTGAATCCATTGGTCAGCCGCAGCGCATCGCTCAGCCGCGCGCTGATCCCCGTCTCGGGGCCAATCGCCGGCTCCGGCAGCCGCCCGCGTGCGTGGCCATTCGGCTCGGGGTGTACCAGGAACGTGGCCCGTCCCTCCAGTTCGGCACGGATGAAATCCAAGCCCCGCTCCGCCTGCTGCCAGTTCTCCACCACCACGTACTCCAACTCTTCGTGCAGAAACTCTTCCGCCGGCTTTTCGTACTGCGCGTCCACTTCCACGTAATCGGCCAGCACGCCCAACAGCTTCAGGTCGTCCGCCTTGCCCTTTTCCAGCGACGCGAATAGCCGCTTCACGCTCTCCGTGGTGTACGTGCGGTGCGCCAGCACCTGCTCCAGCGATTCCTTGCGCGCCCGAATCTGGCTCACTTCGGTCTTCACGCCGTCGATCTCGCGGCGCAGTTCTCCGGCCAGATTGCGCCGGTCCGCCAGATCCTGCTCCGTGCGGCGGCGCTCGCCCGTCACCGTCTCCAGTTCCATTTGCCGCTGCGCCACCGTCTCCGATAGCTGCTTGCGCGCCGTGTCCAGCCGCTCAATCTCGGCTGCGGCTACCGTCTCTTCCCGCGTCGCCCGGGCCGTCTCCCGGTCGATCCCGGCCAGGTACTCTTCAATCTGCGCCAACTGGTTCTTCAGCGTCGAAGCCTCGCCCAGCAACCGCAGAATCACCTGCCGCCCACCCTCAATGGCGCGCTCGCGCTCCCGCACCTTGAGCTGCAATCCCTCGCGCTGTTGGTTGATCTCCGTCATGCGCTCGCGCGCCTGCGCGATCTGCGCTTCCAGCGCCTCCACATTTTTCTTGTGGCCGCCAATCTCTTCATCCAGCGCGTCCAGCCGCAATCCCAAATCCTGTGCGTCCTTCTCGTTCTGTGCGATGCGCTGCTCGATGGTTCCGCTTTCCTTCACCTGCGAGGCCAGTCGCCCCCGCGTGCGCTCCGCCTCCACCTGCCGTTCCGCCAGTTGCTGGCGCGCTTCGGTCAGCTTGCACTCCACTTCGTAGCAGGCCATCTGCTGGCTCTCGTGCGCCTGTTCGCGCTCCGCCACCTGGTCGCCCAGCGACTTCAGTTCGGCGGCGGCCATGCTCAGATCGATCGCCGTCTTCGCCGCGTCGCGCTCCAGCAACCGGTACTTGCCGCCCAGCACCACGCGCAGACGGCTATCCAGTTCCGTCTTCAGTTCGCCATAGCGCTTGGCCTTCGATGCCTGCCGCTTGAGCGAATTCACCTGCCGCGTGACTTCCTCCAGAATGTCGTACACCCGCGCCAGGTTTTGCTTGGCGCCTTCCAGCTTGGCTTCGGCCAGGCGCTTCTTGGTCTTGAACCTGGTAATCCCGGCCGCCTCTTCGATCACACTGCGCCGGTCCTGCGGCTTGGAACTCAGAATCTGCCCGATGCGCCCCTGCTCGATGATGGCGTAGCTTTCCGGTCCCAAGCCGGTGCCCGTGAACAAGTCCTGTATATCGCGCAAACGCGCGATCCGCCCGTCAATCAGGTATTCGCTTTCCCCGGAACGGTACAGCCGGCGCGTAATCGTGATCTCCGCGTTCTTCGGCGGGTGCCCGCCCTCCACCGGCTGTAGCTTGTGCGCCACGTGTTCTTGGTAGACGTCGGGATCCACCAGCGTCATGGTCACGTAGGCCATGCCGAGCGGTTTGCGGTCGCGCGTCCCCGCGAAAATCACGTCTTCCATGCGCGCGCCGCGCAGGCTTTTGGCAGATTGCTCGCCCAGTACCCAACTGATGGCATCGCTGATGTTGCTCTTGCCGCACCCGTTCGGACCGACAATTGCCGCGATCCCCTGCCCGCTGAAGCGCAGTTCGGTGCGGTCGCAGAAGCTCTTAAATCCCTGTAGTTCGACGCGTTTCAGTTTCAGCAAAGCATTAACCTCGCTTGGCTCGGGGGAGAGTTGTAACCATACTAAACGCGATTACCCCA
>JAPKZC010000434.1:5332-10194 GCA_026394025.1 Candidatus Solibacter sp. | reverse complement strand
TACATCGCGCTGGCGTCGCCAAGGCGGAGATCGCCCGCCGGCTCCAGGTCGGGCGCACTTCAGTACGCCGAATCCTGGGCGATTCCTCCCAGAAATAGGTCCTCTCGCCTTCCTTACGCAGGCTTACCGAAAGGACACGACGGAGGAAGGCCGCCCGAAGAGGACTTCGCTGACGGAAGATGTGTTGTCAGGTTCTGGCGGTGGTGCCAGGTGTGCGCGAGGCGAGGCCGGCCGACCCCGCGCTGGCCCACATGGCTTTCAGAACAGCCGGAGTCCGATGAACTTTTTCGGGTTCGCCCGCAAACCCCTGGCCAGTTCCTGAAACTCGCGCGTGGTTCCAGCCAGAGCTTCGCTAAGTTGCGGATTCACCGTCAACTGCCCCACCGTGCCCTGTCCCGAGTTGATCTTCTCCATCATGCCGTCGATCTTGACCGTCAACTCGTCAAAGCGCGCCTGCAACTGGTCGAGCTTGGCCAACGAACCTCTGCCGGCTTTGATCTCCGCTTCGAGCGTGTGAAACTCCCCGCTGGCGCGCTCCAGGCCGTCCTGGAATTCCTTTAGCCTGGCGGATGTCGTTTCCGCGCTCGCCATGATCGCGTCCAGTCGCTTCAGCGGCGCATCCAACTGCTTGTCGAGCGGGTCCGCATAGAGTAACTTCGCGACCGTGCCGTTCCCGTGCCGCACGTCCGCCATCAACTGATCGAGTTCGGCACCGACCCCGGCGCCCGCCTTCAATTGCGGGTCCTGCACAATCTTGCCGATGGCGCCGCTGCCTGCGCCCACGCTCGACATCAACTTGTCGGCCCGCGTCAACACCCCTTGCAGCCGCTCCAGTTGCCGGGAGATCTGCCCCATCACCCTGGTGATGTCCTGCGCCTGGGTGGTGCCCAATTCGGCTCCCGCCTCGACATGCCGCGCACTCCGGCCGCGGCGAATCCCGATGAACTGGCCTCCCAGCAGGTTGTCCGATGCCAGGCCCACCACCGAATCCACCGGGATCTCCCGCAGATAGCTCTCTCTCACTTTCAGATCGAATTCAATTTTCCGGTTGGGGTCGCGCGAGTTGGTGAGTTTCTGGCTGTCCAGGTAGCCGATGGGGATGCCGTTGAGCCGCACTTGAGTGCCGTCCACCAGCCCCGATGCGTCATCCAGGAAGGTGCGCAGTTGTACGTAGCCCGGAGAGAGGTCTTTCACGTGGAATAGAACAAAACCAAGTGCGGCCAAGAGGACGCATCCGCCCATAACTCCGGTCGCCACCTTCCGCTTCGAGGACCGCACGCTTCACGCCTCCACCCGACGCCGATCGTACCACCTGACTAAGCCTACCAGCACCAACGCCACGGCGACTGCGATGGCGGCGATGTTCCAGGCGTTGTGGGTCAGAAAGCCGCGCGCGTCCTCGCCCAGGCGGATGCCCAGATACGCCTCGCCGTAATAGCGAATCACCCGCGCCAATAGGACTACGCCCAGAAATCGGCGCAACGGCGTATGCATCGCGCCGGCCGAAATCACGAAGAACTTCAGCGGCAGCGGCACGACAGGTGTCACCGCCGGGATGAACACCGTCAGCAATCCGTACCGCTGGAACCAGAGCCGGAACTTCCGCCGCCTGCCCTCGGGCGCTTCCACGTTCGCAAATCGCCGGACCCCGTAGCGCGCCGCGCGGAAGAGAATCAGGTTGCCCAGAATCGAGCCCATCGTGGCCGTAGTGGCGGCGATGTATGCCATGTGCGGCGTATTCACCGCCAGGTAGATCAGCAGGAAGTCCACTCCGCCGACCAACGGTACGCCGAGTGAATCGAAGAGCCCGATGACGAATACGCCCACCGGTCCAAATGCGATCAATGCGTCGCCAATACTCTTGAGCAATTCCTTATCTTAATGTATTCCGCGAGCCGGCACGTCCTCACAGACAACTCTCGTTACAGCTCTCGTTACATAATGGGTGCACGTCCGGTTCGGTTTTGCGACCTTCGGGGCAAGCCGCACCCAGGGCGCCCACTGTCGGAATTGCCCGCCACGGCCCACGGAAACTCGCAGAGTCCTTCCCTGTCGCCCGGCGGACCGCTGGCCTCAGCGACCGTACACCCATACCCGTCGCCGTGCAGAAAGCCGGTTCCGCCGGCTGCAAGAGCCAGTGCGGTAGCCTGCTATTCATCTGAATTGAAATTCTCTTCCAGGTCTTCATGGGCAATCATGGCGGCGACAGAGCACTGCATCTGATCGATGAAAGCCGCAACGGCTTCGTCTTTCATCGTCTCCGGCACAATTGGGCATCCAGCGCATAGCGAATCATCGGCAAAACTCTCCCACCTTGTGCGGTCGGCGACGTTTTCCCACCCGCCGACTTCATCGGCACTGCCGAGAGACCGGCCGGTTGATCTGGTTAGCGAACTGGCGAAGCCCTGGTCGGTCCAAATGACGCCACAAGAAACAGCGGCAAAAGCCTACTCCACCGTGAACGTTTGTTTTGTCTCGTAAGTTTGCTTTCCCACCGCATCGGTGATGGTCACCGCGATCGTATACTCGCCAGGCCTGGTATTGGCCAGCAGAGTAATCCCCATCGAAGCCGCCACGTAACGCTTGGGGTAGAAACTCTCGCTCTGCTCCACCGCCGGTTCGGGCTGAGTCCACAGCACCTTCCCGCTGGGCGAGAGCACGCTGGTGAGGTAGCTCACGTCGATCCGGTTCTTAGCCCCATACTTGAACCCGATGATGTCGAACTTCGCCCATACGGCATCGCCGCCCTTGTAGACGGCTTTCTGAATCGGTTGCGCGTCGTCCTCCCCGCGAAAGAACTGGACGTTCCGTACCACCAGGGTATCGCTAGGCTCCACGGCCTTACTGCGGACTTCGAACGGCACACCGAGTTCGGCCTTCGTGTTGGTCACCAGGTCCTCGATCTTGACCAGGATCTTGTAAGTGCCGGCGCCCACCAGCGGAGGAATCTGGATTTCGGTGGCGATCTTCGGCATCCACTCCTTATCCTGCGGCGCCACGTCGGTCACCATTTCGTTCTTGTAGATCTCGGTCAGCGGCACGCCCTTGGGGTCGAACGCTTGTACCGAATAAGCCACGTGGACCTTTTCTTCCGGCGTCTTGGCGTAGCCGGAGACGCGGCAACTGAAGAACAGCGTCTCCCCCGCCACATGTTCGAATCCACCCGGCGCGGCGACGCCCCCATCGCTTTGCGCGACGATCGGCCGGACCACTTCCAGCCCGGGAGCGGCACACCACGCCGCGGAACAAAGTAGAAGCAGCGGAATCGGTCGCATGGCGAACCTCTGTTTACGATTCTACGCTTCCAGCACGTCGCGGAGATAGCGCCCGGTGTAGCCCTCAGTGACGGCGGCGATGGTTTCGGGCGTGCCCACGGCCACCACATGGCCTCCGGCGCCGCCACCCTCGGGGCCGAGATCGATCACCCAGTCGGCAGCCTTGACGACGTCCAGGTTGTGCTCGATGATGATCAGGCTGCCGCCCTTCTCAATCAGCTTCTGGAACGTGCCCAGCAGCTTGGCGATGTCGTCGAAGTGCAGGCCCGTTGTGGGTTCGTCGCAAATGAAGAGCGTTCCGGCGTTGCTCGCGGTGGCCAGGTGCGATGCCAGTTTGACGCGCTGCGCCTCGCCGCCAGAGAGCGTAGTGGCCGATTGCCCCAGCCTCAGGTACCCCAGCCCCACATCGTCCAGCACCTTCAGGCGCTGCACCAGGCGGGGCGCCGCATGGAAGAAATCCATGGCCTCGCGCACCGTGAGTTGCAGCACTTCGTGGATGTTGCGATTGTTATAGCGAATCTCCAGGATGCCGCTCTTGTAGCGCGTGCCCTTGCACTCTTCGCAGATCAGCTCCACGTCGGCCAGAAACTGCATCTCCACCGTCACCGTGCCATCGCCCTGGCACACTTCGCAGCGCCCCCCGGGGATGTTGAACGAGAAGTGGCCCGCCGTGTAGCCTCGTTTTTCGGATTCGCGCGTGGCGGCGAACAGGGCGCGAATCAGGTCGAAGGCCTTGATGTAGGTGACCGGGTTAGAGCGCGGCGTGCGCCCGATGGGCGATTGATCGATCATCACCGTGGCGGTGATCCGCTCCGCGCCCTCCACCTTACGGCACGTCAGCACCGGGCCGGGCGCGTCCGTGGCCACCCCGGAAGGAGTCGCGTCATCCGCGGCGTCGCGAACTTTGTGGAGCGCTTCCATCGAGCGAAAAATCACGTCGTGGACCAGCGTCGATTTGCCGGAGCCGGACACGCCGGTCACCACCACCATCATGCCCAGCGGGATTTCGACATCGACGTTCTTGAGGTTATGCGCGCGCGCGCCGGAAAAGCGCAGCATGCGGCGCCGGTCTATGGCGCGCCGCGTGCGCGGCGCGGAGACCTTGAGCTCGCGGCGCAGGTAGCGGGACGTGAGCGAGTTGTTCCCCTCGGCCATTAGTGCGGGAAGCGTGCCTTCAAAAACGATGTGCCCGCCGTGCTCGCCCGCGCCGGGACCCAGGTCCACGATGTGGTCGGCCGCACGCATCACGTCGGGATCGTGTTCCACTACGACAATGGTGTTGCCCAGGCCGCGCAGTTCCTCCAGAATGCGGATGAGCCGTCCCGTGTCCCGGCTATGCAGCCCGATGGACGGCTCGTCCAGCACGTAGCAGGCGCCCACCAGGCGCGAGCCCAGCGAGGTGGCCAGTTGGATGCGTTGCGCCTCGCCGCCCGACAGCGTGTTCGCCAGCCGATCCAGCGTAAGATATTCCAGTCCGACATCGTTGAGGAACTTCAGGCGCTGGCGGATCTCCACCAGGATTTTTTCGGCGATCGCGGTTTCTTCCGGGCTAAGGTTCAGGCTTAGGAAAAACTCCTGCGCCTCGGC
>JAPKZC010000434.1:0-5288 GCA_026394025.1 Candidatus Solibacter sp. | reverse complement strand
TGCGCAGGCGCGCGCCCTTGCACTCCGGGCAGAGCGCGTAGCCGCGGTAACGGCTCAGAAAAATGCGCACGTGCATCTTGTACTTCTTGCTCTCTAAGTAGTCGAAGAAGCGGCGGATGAATTCATCCAGCGTTTCGCGTTCCGCAGCCGTCAGAGAGGCGACGGGCACGTTCGTGCGGACCGTGGTGCGGTGCCTTTTGAAGTTGCCCAGCCAGGAGCGGTACTTCGGCTTGGTCCACGGATCCACGGCGCCTTCCTCCAGGGAGAGCGAGGCGTCGGGGATCACGCGATTCATGTCGAAATCGATGGTATTGCCGAAACCCTGGCAGCGCGGGCAAGCACCCACCGGCGAGTTGAAGCTGAACAGGATGGGCTCCGGCTGATTGAACTCCATGCCGCAGGTTTTGCACTGAAAGCGCTCGTTGAAACGCAGCGGCGCGGCGCCGGACGCGCTTTCGAAAATCACTTCGCCGGCCTCGCGGTAGCAGATCTCGATGGTATCGACCAGGCGCTGGTGCAGTTCCGGCCCGATGGCGAGGCGGTCCACCAGCATGAAGACGGGCTTGCTGAAGTCGATATCGAGCAGCGATTCCGGAGTGGAAAACTCGAAGAGGCGTCCGCCTTGGAACAACCGGTTGAAGCCCTTCTTGCGCAGTTCGAAGAGGTGATCCCGCAGGGCGTCGCTGGAGGGGTGCTCGCCGCAGGGGAAGAGCGCATACCAGCGCGAGGCCTCCGGCTGCATGAGCAGGCGCGCCGCTACTTCGTCCACCGTGTCCTTGCGTACACGGGTGCCGCAGGTGGGGCAGAACGTCTGGCCCACACGGGCGTAGAGCAGGCGCAGGAAGTCGAAGCACTCGGTGGATGTGGCCACCGTGGAGCGTGGATTGCGAGTGGTATTCTTCTGCCGGATGGCGATGGCTGGCGCGATGCCGTCGATGTCATCCACGTCGGGCTTTTCCATGCGCTCCAGGAACTGGCGCGCATACGCGGAAAGCGACTCCACATAACGCCGCTGCCCCTCGGCGTAGATGGTGTCGAACGCCAGTGACGATTTGCCGGACCCCGACACGCCGGTGATCACGGTCAACTTCTCGTGGGGGATGGAAAGCGAAATGTTCTTGAGGTTGTGGACCCGCGCACCCTGGATCCTGATAAAGTCTTCCACTGGAATTTCTATTATACGATTGCGGTCAAGCGGGCAGGCTACTCTCGCTCTGCCTGAGGCGCGCGCAGTTGCGCAGGCTCGCCCTTCCCCCAAAAGCCGATGGCTGCGTCGTGATGCTTCCCGGAGGGACACCGAAGACACTGTGCCGGGTTTCCGGACGGAAGGGCTGTTGCCGCCAGGAATCGCCGGGGCCAGCGACGGTAGCCCTCCTACGATACCGCGAGGTGGTTCGGCGGACGCCGGTGCGTTTGCCGGGAGTGATCGTTCATGGATCGCGACTTACAAGGACTGATCTGGCAGGGCGCCTGTTTGAAGGAGGGGTACCGGGCAGATCGGTGGATCGGCGACTTTCCGTTCATGTCGATGACAGAATCACTATGGCGTCTTTCGGCAGATTATCGGGATATGACCAATTCTATACGTCGGGGCTCAAGGACGTAGGTTGTGGTGAAACACGTACACGCCTGGTCCGGACGTTCTCCCAGCAAGGTCGTTGGACCTGAGCGGCATACATTGTTCGAGCTGTTGCAGGAGAGAAACATAACGCGCCCTGGCGGTTTGATTCCATGTTCTTGTGTCCGTATTAAGAACTGGCTTCAGGGCGTCTATCGCGTACCACTGAAACCCTCGCGATTCCTTTGGCGAATCGCAGACTACCCACGCCCAAGTGCCGGAGGCCAAGTACGAGGAAATATCATCTTCGCCCTCGGATGACTTGGCAGAATCAATTCGGATTCTTTTCGTGCCGCTTTGCCGACGCGTTACCGACAGTGGGTAGCCTCTTGTGCGAGCGACGGCCTTGCGCAAGGCCGAACCTTCGACGTTACCCGAGCAGTGCTCGCGTATCCGCCGCACCACGTCATTTGCGTCGCCCACGTATATAATCACGAACCCTCAACCACTTCAGAACCGCAACGGCGAGCAATGCCACGGCTGGCTGCCACGAAATCAACAGTCGCCCAGTGCTCGCGAACAAAGTTCGGGCTGCCGAGCCGACTCCTCGTCCGGTGACGATTCCGCGGAAATGGAAGGCCTGTCAAATGGACACATAGAATCCCGCGCCAGCACGCTCCGCAATCCCAATAAGAACGAAAAGGCCGCCAATCGTTGTGAAGTTGCAACCTCCAAGATCCTTTCCGTGGTAGAACCTCGTGCTTCTCAATTCTTCAAAGCAACCTCGGATCCAAGAGACTGGTATCGACTTGTTTGCCACCGTGTACGAAAGCCGCTCTTCTCCGTCCCTGTACGACCACTGCTTGATTTTGTACTCTCGTGTCGAGTCCACCTTTGGAATCGGGGTGCCGATTGGCAGGCGCTTTAGAGCTTGGTAGGCGTCTTCCCAGGTCATGACTGGGAGTGTATCATCGTCGCGGTCAGCGGGACCACTTGGCCGTATCACGCCCAAGCCCTCGTAGTCCCTAACGTTGCGGGTGACAACGACAAGACCCTGCTCTAACCCCGTAGCCGCGATCAACCCGTCGGCCATGCTGAGCGGGCGTCCGGCCATCTGGCGCATACCGCTGAGGACACCACACCGGTCCGCGATTGCGTGTGTAACGGGCAGTATCCGGCCCGTGAACAACGGGATGAGATCATACTCCAGCCAATCCTAAAGCTGAGAGCGTCGCTTGCTTTCAGGCAAAATGGTCCGAGCCGCGCTTGAACCTCATGACAGATGGCTCGATATCCCGCGTGGTCATCGGAGATTTCGATGATTACGTTCATGGACTGCGACTCCCTCTCTTTCCACAGTACCTGTACAGCATGACCGCATAACCGCCCACGACCAGGTATTTAGCCCCGCAACCGTTTAATGCGCTCAACAGATCTTTGAAATGCGAGTTCGGACTCACTATTCTTCTTCCATCGGTGAGCTTCCAAGACCATTTCCCACGCGGCGGCGAAGATCGCCGTGGAACCTTGCCGTTGCCAGAACTCAACGTCGAACTTACGATTGGTTTCGCTCACTTTGCCGAGTCGTTCCATGACCCACGCAGTAGGATTGTCCTGGCTCTGGCTCATCACGGTTATCATGGCACACCCGGGGGAGGGCGGCGGCGCATTGAAGCCAGCGCGGCGTCGCCGACGGCGAGCGCCCCGCCTCCACCACTGTCACTTTCGGACGGGGGTTCCGCGGGTGCTGCCTCCACCCGCCGTTCCACGCTTGCCGAGGCCTTCCGCAATCATCGCGGTGACCAGGGTATTGAGGCTCACTCCCTCTTGTTCGGCCCGCGTGACGAGGCGCGAATGCAGTGATTTTGGCACCCGTTGTCTCCACTGCCCACTAGCCGAACGTCCGGGTTTTGGAACCTTGTCGCCATACTTCCGGCAACTGGCCAGGTACGATTTCACCGCGTCGCGGCCGTTCGCGAGTGCCTCCTCGGGAGTCTCACCGTCCGACATGCAACCCGGCAGGTCGGGATACTCGATCAGATATCCGGCGCCATCCTCTTCAGAGAGTGGGCGGATGATGAAAGGATACTCGTCCTTCACAGTTCCTCCTCTATCACGGAATCAACGAACCGGACAAACTTGCGAATGTATATCGGGCGAATGGGCCGATCCGCGGGAACCGTGTAGCGTCCCACCTTCGGATGGCGAAAGGTAACGTGACTGCCGGTTTGATCGTGATTGATTCCGTAGTGGATGGCTAACACCTTCAGGTCCTGAATCCTCCAGTCACGGGGATTGTTTCGCATTCAGCTCAGGATCTTCCCTGCGTTCGCCACATCCAGATGGTATCGCTGGTGGTACCACTGGTCAAGCGGTGAGCCCGCAGACCAAAGCCCCGGCGTTGGTAGTCCAGCGGAGTGGGTCAGGCCCCCGGACGCTTCGACAGGCTTTCGAAATACTCCTGGAACAGGGGATTGAATCCGCTGCCGGCCACCATCCATGCGTCGCGAACCGCCTGGCTGTTGGCCCACGTGCGGAAGACCCGGTCCCAGCCGGCGTAGTGCGGGTTCTCACGGTCTCCGCGGTGCTGGAAGTTGAGCTCGAAATAAACGTCTTCCATCAACTGGATGAGTTCCATGCAGAAGTAGACTGCTTTGCGCGGCGTGACCCCGGGCTGCTCCGCCCGAGGCATGCCCTCGAAGAGCTGGTTGTCCAGGAAGGCGAGTTCAGAGTCTTCGCTAATGCGGCGTAGGAAGGCCGAGTACTGCTCGGTCAGGTTGCTCGCCTGGCCATCGGACATCGAGGGCGCGGGGTGCCATTTGCGGCACAGGTCCTGGAACATAGCCAGCATGTGCCACTCGTCGTTTTCACCAGGCCGCGAGGCGACGTTTTCAAATGTCGTGCGCACCACGTGCAGGCCCAGTTGCCGGTAGCTTTCGAACTGCGATTCGCTGAAGAACTGATCGGCGGTGCTTTCGTGGGGAAACGCGGCGTAGCCGGCGTGGTACTGCTGGACGTCCTCGGGCTCATCGCCGGTGAAGCTGGCCTTCAAATAGAGCAGCCATCCGGTGGCACGCGCCGGGGCAGTTGTCTCCTCGCGCCCGCAGGCGTCGGCGGCGAATCCGGCTTCCTCTTCCGGATAGGTGATGGTGCCCACCACGCAGTGGGCGCGGCTGCGGCCGCCGGCGAGACGGATGGGGTCGGGGTTGATGCTGATCTCCACGCCGAAATCGGCGCGGCATTTGCGAATCGCGCCGCCCAGACCTTCGAAACCTAGCGCCGGGTCGGCTTCCGAATCGCTGACGATGATGTAGCGGCAGCGGCGGCGCACCAGTTCGTAGAGACCGAGATTCTCGAAGTGGCCGCCATCGGAGACGTTGACGTAGCGGCTGCGGCCGTTGGATTGCGCGAACAGTTCGGAGAGCAGGGAGACCAGCGCGTTCTTGGGGCCGGGCCGCGCGCTGGGGGCGTCGCGGCGCGGGTTGCCGAGCCACCAGCCGAGGCGCACGTTGAGAATCGTCATCAGGAATGCGAGCGGCGCGGACGTGTGATACCCGGAGTTCGGGTTGGCGGCGGCGCCGGAGATGGCTATCGAGGTGCCCAATCCGGGACCCCGTGGCTCCATATAGCCGGGCGTGGCACGGTACCCTTCCGCATTGAGATCGCCGGTGCGGTGGGTCACCGCCCGATCCTCTTTTGAATGGGGTGGATCGAATCCGCAGTAGCGCGG
>JAPKZC010000588.1 GCA_026394025.1 Candidatus Solibacter sp. | reverse complement strand
TGCTGCCGCCGTGGTTTACGCCGCGGAATCGTTGAAGATGGTGGTGGAGCTTGCCCCGATCAAGGGCATCCAGGTCGGCGGAATGCTCGGCCAAGCCATCAGCGCCAACCAGAACGGCCGCCTAAAGACCCTCATTGAAAGCGACGCCAGCCGCCCCATCGACATCTTCAGCCCCGCCAGGGCGGAAGCCAACTTCGCCGGCGACTGGAATGGCGAGCACGCCGGCAAATGGCTCTGCACTGCCGCCCGAGCCGCCCACCGCACAGGCGACGCCCAACTCGCAGCCAACGTCCGCCAGCCAACGTCCGCAGAGTCGCCGACTTCCCCGTCGCCCGCCAGGAAGCCGACGGCTACCTGGGCACGTACTCCAGCAAGGCCCCCAGCCGATTCACTTCGCCCGATGTCGCAGGCAAGCGCACCTGGGATATCTGGGTCCACAGCTACATCGTCCTTGGCCTGCTGGAAGTGCATCGCTACTTCCCTGACGCCCGCTACCTGGCCGCGGCGCGTAAGATCGGCGACCTCTGCTGGCGGACCATTGTCCGCGACAACCGCGACATCACCACAATGGGAAGCCACTTCGGCCTCTCCAGCACCATCCTGCTGGAGCCCGCCGTTGACCTCTACCGCGCCACCGGCGACCGCCGTTACCTCGAACTCGCTGAAAAGGTTGTGGCCCAGTTCGAAACCCACCCGGAACTGCGTCTGGTCAGCCGCAGCCTCAAGGGCGAAGACCCCCAAGCGATGGGCGACGGCAAAGTCTACCAGCTGCTTTGGACCTTCGACGGGCTGTTGAAACTCGCCGAAGCCGGCGCGTCCGCGGACTATCGCCGCACCGCCGACAACGCATGGAGCAGCGTCGTCCGCAATCACCTGAATCCGGCCGGCGGCCCATGGGGCGGCGCTGGTTGGAGCTACGAACTCTTCAACCCCAAGGAATACTTCAGCCCCTACGGCATGGTGGAGACCTGCAGCATCATGTCCTGGATCCACCTCAACCGCGACCTGCTCCGTCTCACCGGCGACGCCCGCTACGCCGAGGAAATCGAGAAGACCGCCTACAACTCGCTACTGGCTGCCCAACACCCCAACGGCGACGACTGGGCGTACTTCACCTTCCCCAACGGCTCATGGACAGCCACCTACTATTGGGCCTGCTGCAAGTCCAGCGGCGCTGTATCTCTTGAGGAATTGCCACCCCTCATTTTTGGCCGCCGAGACGATGGCATCTCGGTCAATTTGTACACCACCGCCGAAGCCACCTTAGATACTCCGGCTGCCGGCCCGGTGCGCGTCCAGCTTGAAACGAAGTACCCCCACGATGGCGTTGTCACGCTGAAGCTTCAACCCGCCAAAGCCGCGGCCTTCCCTGTATACGTCCGTATTCCCTCCTGGGCGCAGGGCGCCACCATCACCGCCCCGGGGGGCCAGTCTATCGGCGAGGCCACGCCGGGTACGTATGCGAAGTTGCAGCGTACCTGGCGCCCCGGCGACCGCATCGAGCTGAAGTTCCCCATGAACCTCCGCGTCGAGAGCAAGTCCACTACCACACCCCATGAGGAGGGCGATCTTGCCGGGGTGGATTACGTCGCCCTACTCCGCGGCCCGCTGGTCTACGCCACCGGTCTGATCGACGGCTATAAGAAGCAGGAAACCATCCGCCTGCCCAAGTCCGGCGCGGAGAAGCTCTTCGTCTCCTGCCCGCCGCCCGACGGCGCCAAAGGTCCGGCCTTTCGGTTGAGATTACCGCAAAGACAGCCAATCACATTCGTCCCCTTTTACGAAGCAGGCGGCCGCGCTAGCGGCAACTGGCACTCCACCTGGCTCTCCGTCGCCTGGGACTAGGCCGGCTACCGGAAAATCACGATGTCGTCGATCTGAATATCCGCGCCTTTGGAGCCGGGATAGGGTTCGCCGCGTACCACCACGCGCAGCGCATGGGGGCCCGCTTTGAGTCCGAAGGCGTGCCACAAGGCCTCACCGGATTTGGCGCTCTCCTCATCCGGATACACGTCCACGGTGCGGTCGAGTTTGCCGTCCAGGTAGATGTCGGCCTTGCCGCCGGTGGGCAGGAGGGGACCCACCAGGATGGCGCCGGTACCGTCGAACGTGACAGACGCTTCGGTGCCTTTGGCGGCCGAGGTCTTGTTGTTGGATGTTGTCTGGCGGCCCCGGCCTTCCCGAGTGGTCCATTCGCCCTTCCATGTCCAGCGCGGATCGTTGGCGGCAATGCGCTCGGCGGGCGAACCGTAGTCATCCCAGAGTTCGAGCTTGGCCGCCTTGGGCTGTTCCGTCTTGACCAGCAGCGTGTCTCCCTGCACACTGCCGCCGCGGCGCTGCACCAACGCGATGGCGCGCTTCTCCGTGCTGGCCACGATGGAGTGGAAGGTGAAATCGGTGTAGCTGAATTTTCGTTCGGCGATGGCGTCGATTCCGCCTTTCCACTCGGCGGGAATGCGGCGATAACCGATGGCCACGCCGAGGATTCCACCGGCTGTGGATGGGTTGCAGTCGGAATCCTGCCCGCTCCGGGTGGCGATGTCGATAGTCTTGGCGAAATCGCCGGCGCCGTACAACAGGCCCAACGCGATGTAAGCTCCGTTCAGCTTGGCATCGATGTTGAACGGACGCATCGCACCGGACGGGCATGGGTCGCGGCGGTCCCACTTGTCTTCAATCAACTGCCAAACCTTCTTCCAGTCGGCGGGGTTTTCCTTCTGCCAGGCCAGCACATCGGTAATGAGCTTGGCGTACGGGCTGGCGGCGGGCATGCATGCAAGACCGCTCTCCACGATCTTGCGCGGGTCGGTTTCGAAATAGGCGGCGGCGTACATGCAA